>NZ_CP098732.1:3000000-3300000 GCF_023824315.1 Acinetobacter tibetensis
TCAGACTCACCCCAGTCATTTCAAACATTTGACTTTGCCAGTCTTCGGCATGATTTACGACATCTTCGCGGGTACTATCAATCCAGATAAATTCAGGCTCCACATCATCCAATGCCTGTTGTTGTACGTAAATATAAGCATCCGTGGGATGTTGATAAAAATAGTAGCTTTGCATCTATTCTGTCACTCTATTCCGTCAATCTTGTTGTTTAATTCATGCGATTGAGTGTAATGCATTATGCTTAGGATATTCATTTTTATCGCAATTTCACCACAAACTTTATGGTTTTACACCGCACTGAAATAAAAAATTAAGCATAAAAAAGCCCGCTCAGTAGAGCAGGCTTTTTATTAAAAGATGATCAACGCATTAAACTTGTTCAACATCTTTCATGGTTAACTTGATACGACCACGGTTGTCGACATCAGCAACTTGTACTCTCACTTCCTGACCTTCAGCCAATACGTCTGCAACATTGGCAATACGTTCGTTCGAAATTTGTGAAATGTGAAGTAAGCCGTCAGTGCCTGGTAAAATATTTACGAACGCACCGAATTCAACAATACGAATGACTTTACCTGTGTAAATTGTGCCTGGCTCAATTTCAGCAGTAAGCGCTTGGATTTTTGCAACAGCAGCAGCAGCAGCGGCTTTAGTTTCACCAAATACACGAACTGTACCGTTGTCTTCAATATCAATTGCAGCTTTCGTTTCTTCCGTAATGGCACGGATGGTTGCACCACCTTTACCAATCACGTCACGAATCTTGTCTGGGTTGATGTTGATTACTTGGAACGTTGGTGCATGCATTGAAATTTCAGAACGTGCACGAGAAATCACTTGATTCATTTCGTTCAAAATGTGCATACGACCCGCATACGCTTGATTCAATGCAGATTCCATGATTTCTTCAGTGATGCCTTCAATCTTGATGTCCATTTGAAGTGCAGTAATACCGTTTGCAGAACCTGCTACTTTAAAGTCCATATCACCTAAGTGATCTTCGTCACCCAAGATGTCAGAAAGTACTGCGAAACGCTCGCCTTCTTTCACTAGACCCATTGCGATACCCGCAACTGGTGCTTTCAATGGAACACCTGCATCCATAAGGGATAAAGAAGCACCACATACAGAAGCCATTGAAGATGAACCGTTTGATTCAGTAATATCCGATACGATACGAATGACGTACGGGAAGCGGTCAGCCGCAGGAAGAACAGCTTGTACACCACGACGCGCCAAACGACCGTGACCAATTTCACGACGCTTAGGACCAGATTCACGACCTGTTTCACCGACAGAGTATGCAGGGAAGTTGTAGTGCAACATGAAGTTGTCAGTTTTAGTACCTGCAAGGGTATCAACCATCAATGCATCACGTGTATTACCCAAAGTGGTGGTGACCAACGCCTGAGTTTCACCACGTGTGAATAATGCAGAACCATGCGCACGACCTAATACGCCCACTTGAACATCAATCGCACGAACAGTTTTCGTGTCACGACCATCAATACGTGGTTTACCAGACAAGATGTTGTCACGTACGGTGCGGTATTTCAAATCTTCGAATAATTCGTTTACTTCGTCAGCAATACCAGTTTCATCATTTTCAGGAACAAACTGTGCAACGGCTTCTGCATAAAGTGCATCAAGTGCCGCATAACGGTCTTGTTTCACTGCAATGGTATAAGCTTCAGAGATTTTCGCTTCGAAAGCAGCTTTTAATTGCTCAAGAAGGACTTCATTTTTAGTTGGAGCAACCCAAGTTGACTCAACTGCACCCGCAGCGGCTGCAAATTCTTTAATTGCTTGAATCGCGATTTGCATTTCGTCATGACCGAAAAGCACGGCACCCAACATTTGGTCTTCTGAAAGTTCTTTCGCTTCAGATTCAACCATAAGAACTGCTGATTCTGTACCTGCAACCACAAGGTCAAGATCACTTTCTTTCAACTGTTCGTTGTTTGGGTTAAGAATGTATTCACCGTTGATTAAACCAACACGTGCGCCACCAATTGGACCACGGAACGGTGTACCTGCAATCGACATCGCTGCAGATGTACCTAACATTGCTGCAATATCAGCTTCCATAGTTTTATCAGAAGAAATAACCGTTGCAGTTACTTGAATTTCGTTGAAATAACCTTCTGGGAACAACGGACGAATTGGACGGTCAATGAGGCGTGAAATTAAAGTTTCAGCTTCAGATGCACGACCTTCACGCTTGCCATAACCACCTGGGATACGACCCGCAGCATATTGTTTTTCTTGGTAGTTAACAGTCAATGGGAAGAAGTCTTGACCCGCTTTTGCTTTAGGCTGTGCAACAACTGCAACCAAAACAGTCACGCCACCCATTGTAACCACAACCGTGTTTGCTTGACGTGCAACACGACCTGTTTCAAGTACGACATTGTACTGACCGTATTGGAATTCTTTACGAATAATATTAAACATAGACATGTATTTTTTTCCTAGTTCTTGTGAACAGCTATTCTAGTGGAGACCCCTAAGGTTTGGCATTCGCAACCAAAAGCTTGCGCAAATGACAAAGCTTAGAAGCCGACCTCACTAGACACACTATTTTCAAACACAAAGAAGGAGCGAAACATTCGCCCCTTCCCCATTATCTAGACATAGCTAGATATACTTCAGTTTTCAGTAATACAGCATTTGACATGCAATAATCCGAAAATAAAAGTTTCAATCGAATTAACGACGTAAACCTAAAGCACCGATCAAAGCAACATAACGGCCATGATCTTTACCATTTAGGTAGTCAAGTAACTTACGACGTTGGTTAACCATACGGATAAGACCGCGACGGCTATGGTGATCGTGCTTGTGCTCTTTAAAGTGACCTTGTAAGTCATTAATTTGAGCAGTTAAAAGCGCTACTTGAACTTCTGGTGAACCAGTGTCGTTTTCAGCACGAGCAAATTTAGCGATAATTTCTGCGCGATCTGTGTTTGTTAAAGCCATTCGATTTCTCCGAGATGCTTAATTAATTACATTTGATACAAATCAAATTGATTCTTCAAAACCAATTTGACTGCCGTGCATCACTACAGCAAGTCCGATATTTTAAGGGAAAATGCTGCTGATTGCAAAATATGCGCACTATTTAAATTTACTAAACAAAAAAAGAACCTGGTTTTGGACTTCAAGTATCCAATCTGGAATGAAATGTCATGCCATCCAAAATTAAAATTTAAAAAATGAACATTGGATCACATTTTCAATAAAATTTAACTGTGAAAGATACATTTTCTGACTGAGTAAAATACCAAATCTAAGCAATGCCCTTTTTAAGCCACAATACACAACTCTCTACCAATGCAATCATCCAACATCTATTTAAATAATAAAATGCCAGAGTATGACTGGTCCTGTTGTATACAATAAACAGCACATCAGGCTTCAACCCCCAAAATAATGTGCTTTATTTCTCACTAAAAACGATTTAATACAAGTTTAATCCTATTTCAAACATTCAAAATTTTGATACTTTTTGCAAATCCTAAAATATATTCATACAGAATGAAAAAAGCCCAAGCAAAGCTTGAGCTTTTTTCATTGCGCTGTAGTTCTTATATTTATTGTTATACTTGTTTTAATTATTGCGCATAATGCGCTTATTGTGACAAACAATCCTTGTTTCCACTTTATGTCCTTATGTGTAATATTTTGCCACAATAAAATCAGAAGACTAGAGGTGTTTTTCCAAACTCAGTGTACGTTTTTGCGTACATGGGTTTACATCAGCAAAAAATGAAGTCTATGAGAAAAAATGTATTGCTGAAAACAAAATTCAAGTCAATAAAAAAGCCCTGTAGTCTCTCCCAAAACTACAAGGCTTAGCGGCTGTAAGTTTCCTCTTTCACCTACTTCACTGTAAGTTCGCTGTCATATTCCGACTTTGTTCTTATCCTTTTGCGATTATGGCTCAACATTCCGTGTTGTGCTCTTTATGTGAACTCATCTTCTCAGAAACCGTATGAAAGCTCTATGCGCAAATATCTTGAATCAATGTAAGCTTTTTCGTACAAAGCATCCCATTATGTAGTACAAGTTAATAATCCAAGATACCTTTTATTTTTTCTAAAACTCCACTCATCCGAGTCGTCCTTTTAGACAACGCTTGTGCCAAAGCCTGAGGATCTGCCAATACACTCACCACCGTTTTAGCACGCGTAATTGCGGTATAAAGCAATTCCTGACTCAACAAATTTTGCGCTTGTGCATCCAAAACCACTGCCGTATGCGTGAACTCTGAACCTTGTGATTTATGAATGGTCAATGCAAATGCAGTTTCTATACTTTTGGGTAGGCGTGTTGCCAGAACCCATTTTTCTAAACTTGGGAAATAGACTTCAAACTGAGACTGTCCTTGACGTTGCCTTTTAAAACAGATGCCAATATCCCCATTAGATAATCCTAATTGATAGTCATTATAAGTCATCATCACAGGGCGCCCGACATACCAGTCCCCTTGTTTGGTCGTGTAGCGACTGAGTTCATTCAGTAAGCGCTGTTCCATCTGTTGATTAAGCTGTTTCAAGCCAAATGCACCATGTCGAATGGCCGTGAGGATACGGTAATCATCAAAAACCTGAATCACATGCTGAAGAGAAGCATCTGGATCTTCCGCAGTCAAATGTGTTTTCAATACTTCAATATAATGCTGATAGCCCAACATCAGTTGATCGTAATATTGCTCTGATGTTGGATGCGCTTGAGCAAAGTACTCCAGTTGCAATACATTCGGCATCTTGGCTAAAAGTGGTACAGCTTGGATTTCAGTCGGTGCTACCACCTGTTGGTGAAATTGTTCCAGCAAGGCTTGGGGGGATATGACTGCTGGCGGCTGCTGAATAAATGCTGCCATTTGTCCAATTAAGGCTTCACCATCAAAGCGTCGACTGGTCTTTAAATGTACCCGATTATCTTGCAACGCTTGCACCTGCTGTAAATCTGCCAATACTGCCCCAACATCAACCGAGGCCAATTGATTGGCATCTCCCAATAAAATCAGTCGAGCTTGATTGGGCACGGCAGCAAGTAACATACTGGCCAGATTCAAATCCAACATCGAAGCTTCATCCACCACAATCACATCATAGGGTAATGGTTGTTCGGCATCATAACGTGGACGAGCAGAATGCCCTAAACCCAACAAGCGATGCAGTGTGACTGGATTTAATTGTTTTAAAGCAGGAGTAACTAAAGGCTGCAATATCTCATCATTCAAGGCATTTTGCAGGGCTTCTTTCATGCGTTGCGCCGCCTTGCCTGTGGGTGCTGCCATCGCAATGCGTAAATGTGGTAAAGATTGGTTTAATGCCGCAATAATACGTGCCAAAGTGTAGGTTTTACCTGTACCCGGTCCGCCCGTAATAATATTGAAAGCGTGCTGACACACCATGCTTAATGCCTGCTGTTGATGTTCATCACTCAGCAAACTTGAGTAAACTTGATGATCGACAACAGGAACCGTTTGTTGTTTTAACCTCGCCACGTGCCGTGCCAAAGTATCTTCTTGTTTCCAATAACGATACAGGTATAAATATTGTGCGTCATAAATGAAAGGGGCAACCCGATATGCTACTTCATTTTCACCGATGGCTAAATGCCCCAAAGTTTGCACGGCATCAGGTTCAAACAACACACAACTGTTGCCCTGTAACATCGCTTCCAATACGGACTGTATAACGGCATCTGCTTGTGGGTTTGGCGTTGCACTAAAAGGAGGCTGCTGAAGATATTGACTCCACGATTTAATCCATTCAGCATTCAATTGCTGTTCCTGCTTGTTTTCCACACAGTTATCCTCAAAGTTATCCACAACTTAATTCATTGTTTTTACACAACAGCCAAAGGTGTTGATGCACTTTTATGAACATGCTCTTCAGCAAAGTAGCCCAATAATGCATCTAAACGCAATATAAACTCTGCATCAGGGCACCAATACTTTACCCCGTACTCGGCATCTCCATGCATGCCCCGTAAATACAGATAACTTGCACCGCCTAAATGTTTTTGAATGTCATAATCTTGCAACTGCACTTGTAAATAACGATGTAACGCCACCAAATACAGCCCCGCCTGCAACCAGTAACTGGCATGGGACATGCTTTCTTGTAACTTTGTTGGCGTGTAATCCATAATATTTACACCCAAAAAATTACTCTTATAATCGGCAATCTGGTAACGCTGCCCATCGAAATAAACCAAGTCGATAGAGCCCGTTAAATAACGTGCCGAATTTGCAGGATTGAGTTCTGGCATATAAATGCCATATTCAGCATATAAGTCCTGTATGCGTTTAATCGCCAAAACGTGATTGGACAAGGCCAAATAAAATGGAAACTCTGCCAGATATGAGTCTGCGCCCAACTGGTTGAGGCAAAACTGCTGATGTAAGGGCGTAGACAACACCTGTGCCAACCATTCAGCCATCCACATCAGTAATTGTTCTTCATCCACCTGCTGAAAGTCTTGCTGATATTTTTCACACAACGCCTGCCATAAACTTGGATAATCATTTTTAAAACGACGACGGATTTCGATTTTCCAGTCCTGTTGCTGTTGAAAATCAATGTGTTCAAAAATTTCATGCAAAAAATTACCCGCCAGAGTCCCCATCGGAAATTGACGCTGAATCCAATGGATCGGTTGCATAACCTCCTCAGACGATGCAACAACTTCGAGATTCATTTCATCCGCAGCACTTTGTCGCTGTTCACGCTGCACAGCCAATGCATCTAATGCTTGCTGCCGACTCAAATGCTGTGCCAATGCACTAAAACTGGTTTTTGCACGCGGATAAAAACGTTGCGTTGGAAATTCGGCGGCATACAGTTCAGGAATGCGCTGATCTTGTGTACGTTTCAATACTGTAGGACATTCGGTTAACACCGCTTCATCGACACTATATGGATGCTGAAAAACCTGCGCAGCATGTCCACGCCAAAATGCCAAGCCCGTGGTCGATTTACCTGCCTGATCTTGTAATATGGCATAAACCCGATGACTGGCACGGGTCAGTGCCACATACCATAAACGATGCTGCTCCGCTTCTGCCCGTGCATTATGCTGTTGAATTGCCAGCTCATCCAAAAGATGCTTGTCATTCACCGCAATCACACGCTGCATTTCGGGCTGCCCTGTAGCGGGATCGGGTAATTGTTGCGTAGAGAAATTCAGGGTTTTGTTCATTTCCCGAAAATCTTTATCAGCGCCTAACAAAAACACCAGCTTAAACTCTAAGCCTTTGGATTGGTGAATGGTCATCAACTGCACGCCCGCCTCATTCGACAGTTTTCGTTCCAGTTCCCATTCACGCTCACTCGGTGCTTGAATCTGCCTGAGATACCAGTGATATAGCGCCTGTGGTCCCTGAAATTGCTCACTGTGTTGACTGAGCAACTCAGTTAAATGGCGTAAGTTCACCACACAGCGTTCATTGTCGCGGCTTTGGCTTGCCACCAGATTTGACCATGCCTTAAATAGGTTTAAAGCATATTGCCAAGCGCTTAAAAAGCCTGTGTTAAACCACATTTCCCGAATGTAATCAAAATCTTCAATAAACTGACTCAATCCTTCGGGGCGTTGTTCCAATGCTATCAATTGACTGAGTTGGAAGTTCAGTAACCGTGTGAGTAATGCCCGCTTGACCTTGGCTTCATCATAAGGATGCATGATTGCGGTCAAAATGGCCGCTACGTCCTGTGCAATCGCGCTATCAAATACGCTACGTTTGGAAGGACGATTAACCCGAATCCCCAAACGCTCTAGCTCATATTGCACCTTATCTAGCCCATCATGGCTTTTGGATAAAATTGCAATATCATTTTCATCAATGCCACGGTTGCCTGTGGCTTCTGCCAAATACAACTGCTGCTGAATACCTTGATTCAGCAAATCACGGATTTTCCACGCCACTTGAATAAATTCATCTTTCTTGTCTTGTAGCATCAACCAGCGCAAAGGCTGATGATTGTTGCCTTGCGCATCCACCAGAACTGGATGTGGTCGTGGCCCTGCCTCAACGGCGCTATATTCAACCTCTTCTCCCAATTGGATTTGACGCTGAAATAAAGCATCGACCACCGTGACCAATTCAGGTACAGAACGATGATTGTATTTCAGACTGTACAGTCGGCCTTGCTTACTCAGTACATCGGCACGCGCTTTGTTATAGGTCAGCATGTCTCCGCCACGGAAGCCGTAAATCGCCTGTTTCGGATCACCCACCATTATCATGCAGCCTTTGGCATAATGTCCTGCATCACGCCAGATACGTGCCAGCATATTGTCCTGATCTTGATTGGTATCCTGAAACTCATCCACCAAAATTAAGGGATAACGGGCTTGAACAAAACGGGCAAAGCGCGCGCCTTGTGCATCTTGTAAGGCATCGGCCAAAGTACGAATTTGCTGCGCAAAGGTAGTTTCGCCCTTTTGCTGCAAGATTTGCGGCAAGCGTTTTTTCACTTCCGAGGCCAGATAGAACTGCAAATAACTGTCCAGTGTTTCTAGATCAAAACTGAGCTGGTCTAGACTGTGCATAAAAGCCGTCAGTTCACGAATCAGAGGATGCTGTTGAAATCCCTGTAAGACCTCATCTGGGCATTTGTTCAATACTTTGTGGGTGGCATCGCTCAGATTTTTCAGGGTTTCGGCATATAAGGGCGCGAATAAAGCATAAGTGCCTTGCTGCTTTAACACCTCCAACAATTCAGGCAGCTTGATCGTCAAGAGTTGCTGTAATTTGTTGTCATCACGCCATTTCTTGGCCAGTAACTTAAAATGGGCTCCTTCGGCAGAATAATAGTCTGCCAATTCAGACAGACGACTCCAATCCAGCCCCAATAAATGTTCGACTTGACGACTAAAGCCTTCTACATCGACTTCTGGGGCAGCCACCGCCTGAAAATGTGCGGAAGCAAAATTTAGACTGTTTTCTACCACCGCCACATAAGCCTGTTGCGACTTTAATTTTTTATTCAGCAGCAGATAATCCAGAATATTTTGCGGTTGCTGCTGAATCCATTCACGCAGTACGTCGTGAATCAATTGCTGGGTATATTGTTTGGCGTCATCGGTAATTTCTACCCGCTCAATTTTGCCACTTTCAAAGGCAAATTCACGTAGCAACTTCTGGCTAAAACTATCCAAGGTTCCAACAAAGAGTTCATCCAGTTGATCAATCACCAATTTAAGCCGTTCACGCGCATAGTCCACCCGCGGTGCATAATCCTGTAAAACTTTTTGATATAAAGGATCGGATTCTGTCGTGATTTTCTGTTGTAGCTCCGATTGCGTCAGGCTTTGGCACGTCTCAAAGTAACGTAAAGTATCTAGCAAACGACTGCGAATCCGTCCCTTTAATTCTGCCGCTGCCGCACGGGTAAACGTGGTGGCAATCACCTGATTCGGGAGATAATCACCTAAGAAAATTCGTACCATTAAACTAGACAAGGTAAAAGTTTTGCCTGTGCCTGCCGAAGCTTCAATCCAGTGCAGCCCTTTAAACTGCATATCCACAATCGGATGATAAGAAGTTGAAGCAGGTGGAATTACGGTGCTCATCTGCATTATTCCTTAATCAACTGTTGATATTGAAAAATTGGGGCATACAACGCATAGGCATACTGCTGACAGGCTTGTGCTAACAAAGCCGTGCTATCTTGCTGTTGCAAAATAAACTGCCAATCACGATGTTGAGCACTGGCTTCATTGTCTAAAACAGAAAAACCAGCAAAACGCCCATCATCCTGCCAGTCTTTGACCAAAGCATCCCAGTCTTTGATCTGTGGTTGACCCTGTTCATCGGGTTGCCATTCCAGTTGTTTGCCTTTTTCTGCGACTTTAAATAATAAAGCGGCGGGTAAAACCACAGGCTGCATCTGCCCGTGTTGCCACATCTCAAACCACGCTGCTAAATATTGCTGTGCTTGATGGGAAGATACTCCATGACACAGCACCGTTTGATCACTGAATACGACCAAGCGCGTCAAGTCTTGCCCTGCATCACCTAAATTTTCATGAGCCAACCAAAACAGATATTCCAACCAGAGCTGAACCCGTCGTTTGGCACGCGCACTCGATGCTTCTAAACTGACCCATTGCTGCGTGGACTGAGATGGAATAGTGATTTGGAACTGGATATTTGCACTCATATTCCAAAGCTGTTGTGTGACGGCGGTGACTGTTTCTGCATAACGCTGCAAACGTGCTTGTAATTGCTGCTGTTCAATTACACTGATTTGCCATGCAGCTTGCTGCATTTTCCCGACAGGCAACTGATCCAATAACAGTTCAGGCTGGGTCGTTTGCCCTTGCTGTTGTAAGAAGTTTCGGACTGCATAACGCCCCAAACCGTCTAAAACCAAGGGTTCAACTTCATCGGGCAGGTTTTCAGGTTTTAAGTTTTCCACCCCAAGGGTTTTTAAATATAAACGTGCAGGGAAACAGACATCCTGAATCCATTGTCGACTTTGAAGACTGACAAAATCATTGGATGCAGCCATATAAACCGTATCTTGCCAAGCCTGACGCTGTCCCGTGGGAGCAGCAATCTGCTGTGCCACCCGATACCAATGATCTTGAAAGCGCATTGGTTTTGGCTGAGTAAACCCTGAAACATCAAAAGGTTGTAAAGGATGAATTTGATACAAGGAATGCAATTGTGCAGGTATCTCTAAGCCCTGAAAATCTGGACGGGTCGCTTCCTCCCCATCTACTTTTTGGGTAATTAAAGCCAAATATTGAATCAATTCTTGTACAGCGGTAGAAGGTTCACGCATTTCGCCATCATTGACATCAAAACCTTTATAAAACAACCATAAACTCTGCTGTGCCAACAACAAGGCATCCAAGAAAGCCCCCTGATCATCCTCTAAACGAGAACGATCGCCCAATTGTGGTTTAAGGATGTCCATCAAATCAAATGGTAAATGCTGATTGCGACTCGGGAATTTTCCACTGTCCAAATTCAACATCACAATCAGACGATAGGGAATCGGACGAATCTGCCCCAACTGACTAAAAGTGATCTGTCCAGTCGGTTCAGCCTGATCGAGCTGTGCATCCAGCGTAGTTTGAATTTCATCGAGTAAATAGGTCAAGGGCAAGCTTAATTGATCTAACCCATACTGCTCTTGCCCCTCATAGAAATTAGAGAGGGTCAGCATACGCTCTTGTTTTTTAATAATTTGTGCAACACTTGCCAATGCCTCTACACCAGCCTGCTCAAATTCTGCCACTTCCTGCATTAAAATTTTGAGCCACTGTTCTACAGACTTTGGCTGCTGCTGTTCATGTGCCAACAACCAGTCCCGACGTGCATCCAAATCCTGATAAATCTGAATCAATTTGGTAATCAGTTCAAAATCACTTGGCATGACCTCGGCAAAACTGAGTGTTTCTTCAAACAGCGTATGTTCAGGAATCGCAATACCAATGGCCAAACGGTCTAAGGCAAATTTAAAACTAAAGCGATAATCTTGATCACCTTTGGTCAGACTCAATGCCAAATGTTGCGCATCCAAGCCGCGCTTAAAGCCTGATTGTTCCAGCAGTTCCAGCATGCGTTCTACACGATTCATGTCTAAGCCATAGCATTGCTGCGTGGCCGCCAAGCTCAACCAGTCGGCAAAATCATCTAAGCGAAAGCGTCCTTGCGT
Source organism: Acinetobacter tibetensis (assembly GCF_023824315.1). NCBI lineage: Bacteria > Pseudomonadati > Pseudomonadota > Gammaproteobacteria > Moraxellales > Moraxellaceae > Acinetobacter > Acinetobacter tibetensis. The sequence goes on from NZ_CP098732.1 coordinate 3,011,692, forward strand.
CAGTTGTATACGTCCTAATACCGCACGCCATGCATTAGTAGCATCCAATTGAGTCACGCCTGCAATTTTCACAGGCAGATAAATACTGTCTTGGCTAATCCGTGTTTGTGCATTCGGCATTATGCGCTCGGCCTCACGCTCCCGTGCAGGCGGTGCAAAAATGCTCCGAATATGCGGTTCAATGTCTTTTAAATTGGGACTGAGCACCAAAATATCGCTGGGACGACGTGGTTGCTCCTTGCTCCCTTGTGCCAACCATGCAATCAGTTGTTCTTTCAGCACTTCCAGTTGACGCAAAGTGGAATGACAGACATGCACCTGAATTGAATCATCTTGTGCATCCAACACAAATTGATGTTGTTCTGGCTCAACCAAATACAAAATATCGGATTGGACTTTGCCCAATAAAGTGGGTGGATATTCATCAACAAATACATCTGCCCAAACCCCATCTTCCCCCGAAGAAAGTCCAGATAACAACGAAAAATGATCTCGCGCTTGCTTACCAAAACGGGTTAATAATGGATGGCGCGATTCACGAATTTCGGCATTAAAATGCAGGGTAAAATCCTGAAAGAATTGTTGAATTTCGGCATCACTTGCCTGTGGATTTTTCGCAATAAACCGCTCTTTCACCCGCAAGTCATAACGTGCTTTCCAGTTCGGATCGACACTGTCTGCCCAGTATTCCTGAGACGGGTTATAGTGCAGCAGATACACATCAATATATTGCCCTAAACGCTGTAAAAACTGTAACTGACTCGGTGGTAAGTCCAGTAAGGTAAACACGACCAAGGGCTGTGGCAGCTTTTTCAGTGCCGCTGCATTCGGTGCCTCGACATTGCCCAGCGTCTGCCAAAATGCAGCATCAATCTGCTGCATGTCCATAAAATCCTGATGAAACACCACCTGCCACAGCCAACGCTGCCACGCTTCCAATTCGTACGCTTGATTCAGCGTAAATGCCGAGATTTCAGTATGGGTTTGGAAGAACATCTGCTCAATCGGCAACGCCTGATTATTGCCCCAACGTTGTAACCAGTTGGTCGGACAGGAACATTGGTTGCTTGGACAGTTTTTCTGGCAATGTCCTCGGTATTCCATGTAATGGCTAAATAACTTAGACACCTGCTCAGCAACCCAATACAACATGCGCTGCTTTTTCAGTTGTTTTTCGATGCCCTGTTCAAGCTGGTCTGCACTGGCATAAATGCGTTGCACAATCGGAGCAAGCGGATGTGCCGCATCCAAAGGAGAGTGCTCTGGCTGAATATAAGCCAGCAAGGCTTGATAAACCCGCCATTTAATAATCATGCGTGGAATATTGGCTTTACGTACCTGTTCTTTGTCTTGATCCAGCACCCACTGATAGGCTGACCATTGAAAACCACGAATGCGATGATGAAACTGAGTGTTGGCACTAATGCCTTTTTGCTCGGCCAATTGCTGGGTCAGCCAAACTTCAACCGCGGGCGATGGCACAATAAAATGCTGGGTTTTTAACACCTGTAAAGCATTACTGCTCTGTGATTTTACCGTTTTTAACATGGCCTGAAGTAAAACATCAATCCGTTGACTTTGAATCACGTGAATGGCCATGAATATTTTTTCTCCAACGATAAATGAACAGCAATCTACAAAAGCATAAAGATTATTGACTATACTTCATGTACTGTCTATGTCACGGTATAATCGCACTTCGATTTAAAAATGACTTTGAAAATCGAAGCTTAAAGATGCTTCAATATAAAAATGGATACAAGGTTTAGAGTACACAATGAAAATAGACAACATTCCCGATTCAATTGATGCCTCGTTAAATCTAGAACAAATACGGGCTGAATGCTTAGAAATGGTACAAAAACGTGCCTATGTTTCTGCGGGTGCAGCCGTCATCCCCGTCCCTTTTTTTGATGTCGTGATTGATGTCGGAATTTTGTCACAACTGATTCCCGAAATTAATGCCCGCTTTGGCTTGGCACCCGAACAAATCAGTGTGTTTGATTTAGAAACCAAACAAATTCACTGGCAAGAATTGCGTAAACGTGGTTTTGAATTTTCGGGTTTGGTTGTTGCAAGAACTGCCGTAAAAAACTCATTGCACAACATGGCATCTAAAATGATTACCAAACAAGTCAGTAAGTATATCCCTCTGGGTGGTCAGTTGGTTGCGGCAGGTCTTGGCTATTTTGTCATGAAAAAAGTGGCTGAGGCACATGTAGAAGACTGCTACAAATTGGCTAAATCCATTCAGCAAAAGCAAAACCTACAAGCACTCATTTAAAAATAGGTTTCGCCTAAATCATATTGCTCAAAGCCATTTTTAATCGGCTTTGAGTTGCTTCAAAATACTTCTTAGAATTTCCAGTCGTGCACTGTATTTGTCATCATTGGCAATAATGTACCACGGTGCATAGTCGGTATTGGTGCGTTCAAACATATCCGCCGCCGCATGCAAATATTCATCCCACTTTTCCCGATTGCGCCAATCTTCTGAGGTAATTTTAAAGCGCTTATGTGGCGTTTTTTCTCGTTCTTTAAAGCGCGTATATTGCTCATCTTTACTAATCGAGAGCCATATTTTGACCACTACAGTTTGGCTGTCACTTAAATCCTTTTCAAAACGGTTAATTTCTTCAAAAGCGCGCTGCCACTCCACATCACTGGCAAAGCCTTCAACCCGCTCCACCAAAACCCGCCCATACCAAGTCCGATCAAAAATACTAATCCGTTCATTGGGTTGTAGTTTGTTCCAGAAACGCCACAAATATGGATGACGCAATTCATGTTTTTCAGGCGCAGCAATACTATAAATTTCATATTCGCGCGGGTCTAAACTTTTAACAATCCGTTTAATCGCTCCGCCTTTACCTGCGGCATCCATCCCTTCTAAAGCAATAATCACATTGCGTTCTCCAAAACGTAATGCATCTGCCACTTTACGGGTCAACTTATCAAGCTCTAGCTTATATTCATTCTTATCAATTTTTTCCACAGGCGGCTGTTGTAGCACCGCAGGAATATCGGCCTGCTTCCATTTATGCTGTGCCGATTTCACATGCTCTGGGCAATGCTTTAAGGCTCTTAAAACATGTTTGGCAAATTGTTGATCACGCGATTTTTCATCTTCACAATCAATAATGATCCAATCTTCGGTAAAGCGTTGCCGTAACTTTTGTAAGCGGTCATATTGTTTTTTATTGCGCCAGTTTAAACCATGCAATTTATGCCAGTGCAACTCACTGGCATCCATATTATCCAAACGCTTTTGCAACGACTTCCAAGACAAATCAAACCAGATTTTAATCACATCCACATGGTTGTTTTTTAAGTCTTGTTCATAAGCACGCATATTGTCGACATATTCATCATAGAGCGTTTCATCTAAGGGCTGTGACACATGCAAAGCCGTCGTGAGTAAATCTCCGTACCAATTCCCGAACATCACGGCAATTTGTCCTTCGGCAGGAATAAAGCGTGCATAAGGCAGCCAAAACGGCTGGGTATTGTTAAACATCTCAGGGGCATCTGCTTTCACCCGTAAATAACGCGGATCCATCCATTCGCGGAGTTGTTTTACCGCCTCGCCTTTACCCGCCAGTTCAATACCGCTCACCAACACCAAAACACTTTTGGCATTCGGCTGATCTTGGGTATCTTTTAATGCATATTGTGCATCGATTAAATCAAGCGACAGTTGATCTTCATCAGCCAAGGCTGGTTCTGATTGTTCTTTTACCATAAGTTTCCGCCCTAAATTTCAAATTATTTTTTCAATTTTTTAAGCCATCATTTTGTTTCAGTATAAAACAAGCGGAATAGGCATTTTGACAGATCTTTGTATAATTTCATGACAAATTGACTGATTTTCATGCCATATTCGATCATTTTGTCATAGCGAGAACGTGCAACAAGCTCTAAGATTTGCACATGTTTCAAATCGAGATAGCACATGTCTAAACTTGCGGTACTAGATGAACTACTAGAACAGTACGATCAATTGCAATATCACAATAATGCTGAGCTATTTCAACGTCTGCAAGATGTGCAAATGTGGCAAAAACATCGCATGCAACGCACCCATCAACAGCACTTCGCGGTGAAAAACAACCAATTGATGGCGCAGTACTTTTTGAACCGTTTGTATGGCGGCCCCGACTTTGATGCTTTGGCCAAACAAATTGCACGCATGATGAAATATGTGCATAAAGCAGAGAAACTCATTCCAGACAATGCGATTAAAACAGGGACTGCAGGTGTCGAATTGGCTATCCTCGCCGTACAGTTGGATGAGCATGTCGCACTACAATTGCTCGAAGACTATGCTCCGAATACACCACTCACCGATGAAATGATGCGCCTTAGTTATTTAAAACTGGATCAAGGCCAATCACGTTTACATCAACTGGAACTGCTCGATCAACTGGGTGCCAGCCTCGACAAATATATGCGCTCATTTATGGTCTATACCGCGTTTAAAATGTGTAAAGGCGTGGCTTACAAACACCATTTCGATGTGATGTATGAGTTTATGCAGGACGGTTTTTTGGCGATGAAACCATTAAAATCGGCGGAGCAGTTTGTCAAAGATTTTACCGCCATTGAACGTCAAATTATTGGTAAAGTGCACGCAGGTGATCTGCATCCTTTCCAATAACAGTGCATTCGTAGCAGGATAAACTCTTGAGCGAACCTACAGCACGCGTATTTTTTTCTGTATATTATTCATAACAATTGCATGATGATTGCTGCACATCGGCCAAGAATCTGTCATCATGCTTGCACTGCAACATTAACCCTATTTTTATGTTAGGAGTGACTTGAATGTCTAATGAAAATCAAACGCCTACCCCTACTTCTGAGTCGGCTCAACAAACAGACAAAGTCAGCCCATTCCTAAACAGCCCACTCCCTGAAGGTATCCCTCAAGGACAGCAACAATCATTACAACAACAATTAACGGATACACCTGTCAGCGGCACAGTGCCAAAATACAATCTGCCACGCGGTGCCAACACAGGCAACGTCGGTGCCACCACACACTTCGGTTATCAAACTGTCAGCAGTGAAGATAAAGCACAAAAAGTTGCGGAAGTATTCCATTCAGTGGCCAGCAAATACGACATCATGAATGACCTGATGTCATTTGGTATTCACCGCTTATGGAAGCGTTTTGCCATTAACATGTCAGGTGTACGTCGTGGTCAACACGTGTTAGACATTGCTGGTGGTACAGGTGACTTGGCTAAAGTGTTTAGTCGTGAAGTAGGACCTACGGGTCATGTGGTCTTGTCAGATATTAATGAATCGATGTTGAACGTCGGTCGTGACCGTTTGATTGATGCAGGCTGTACCAATGTCGACTTCGTCTTGGCGAATGCGGAAACACTAGAACCTTTTGCCGATAATAGCTTTGACCTACTCACCATCAGCTTTGGTTTACGTAACGTGACCGATAAAGACGCTGCACTGGCGGCGATGTACCGTGTACTTAAGCCAGGTGGTCGCTTATTGATTTTAGAATTCTCTAAACCAGTGTTCGAGCCATTCTCAAAACTCTATGATTTGTATTCTTTCACTGCATTGCCAATCATGGGTAAAATTATTGCCAATGACTCAGAAAGTTATAAATATTTAGCTGAATCCATCCGTATGCACCCAGACCAACGTACCCTAAAAGGCATGATGGAACAGGCAGGCTTCCAGAACTGTGACTACCATAACCTGACAGGTGGTATCGTCGCGGTACACCGTGGTTTCAAACTCTAAACAGACTGGGTGAAGGTTAAGCTATGTGGTCAATTCTGGCACTTGGTGCAGTTGAACGCTTGATTCACCATGTGATTGATCTGGATGCCATCACGCGCATTCAGCTCAATCAACTGCAAGGCAAAATGTTGCGTGTGGTACTCGACTCCCCGCAACTCTCGGTCGATGTGTTCTTTGATCAAGATAAAGTTCGTCTTGAACCGACTGTCACAGGTCAAGCTGAACGTCCGTCCATTTTTGAACAACGCCCGTTTGATCCGCAACAAACCACGACAGCAGCAACTGCAACCTTGCAGGTTAAAAATGTGGTGGAACTGCTAAAATTATTTTTGGCTGAAGATGTGGGTACCATTCCTGTACAAGGTGACTATCATTTACTGCAAGATATCCAAAGAATCATGCAGCAGGCTGAACCTGATTTAGCGGCGCATCTTAGTCCTTGGGTTGGACCCGCCTTGGCACATGAGTTAGGCAAAATTCAACTTGCACCCAAGCATCTCAAGCGCTCTTTACAGAGCCATTTATTCTTTGCTGAAGATGCACTCAAAGAAGATTCAGGCTTGTTTGCTGCACGTTGGCAAATGGATGACTTGCAACAAGATACCCGTCTTTTCAATCAAAATCTTGACCGTGCAGAAGCCAAAATCCAACATCTGCAACGCCAAATCGATGCACTTCCAGACTCTCTTTAAATTTAGGTAATACACGTTATGATTCCGCACGTTTCACGTTTACTCGAACTTTGGCGTATTGCTGCGCACTATAGACTCGACACGTTGTTTCCTGCGGAAGAATTACCTGAGAAGGCGCGTCATGCCTTAGCCTTTATTCGTATGCACCCTGCGGCATGGTCGAGTAAAGAACGTAAAAATCCGCTTAAATTGAAGCAAGCGCTCGAAGACATGGGGCCTTTGGCGATTAAGCTGGGGCAGTTACTCTCGACGCGTCGTGACTTGATTCCACCTGAAGTGTTGGCACAGTTGGTGTTATTACAAGATCGCGTGAAACCCTTTAGCGCCGATGTAGCGAAAGCACGCATTCAGCAATCGCTCAAAGCCGATCTTACGACTTTATTCAGTCGTTTTGATGAACAGCCGCTTGCCGCTGCTTCGATTGCACAAGTCCATACCGCTGCTCTGCATGATGGGCGCGAGGTCGTAGTAAAAGTCACCCGCCCCGATATCCGTAGCCAAATTCTGCAAGATTTTGAAATTCTGGAATGGTTAGGTGCAACTCTAGAAAAACGCCTTGAAGCCGCACGTGCACTACATTTATCTGAAATTATTCAAGATTATCGTCAAATTATCTTGAATGAACTGGATTTAACCCTAGAAGCAGACAATACGCGTCGTATGCGTCACTACTTTACTGGTTCAAGCATGATGTATGTGCCTGAAGTCTATATGGACAGTAAAGAAGTGATGGTGGCGGAACGCATTACGGGCGTGCCGATTTCTGACACGGCGACTTTTGACCGCATGGGCATGGATCGTAAAGATTTGTCAGAGAAAGGTTTAACCATCTTCTTTACCCAAGTGTTCCGCGACAACTTTTTCCATGCGGATATGCATCCAGGCAACGTGTTTGTCGAGACCATTAATCCAAGCAATCCACGCTTTATTGCACTGGACTGTGCGATTATGGGTGAACTGTCCAAGCACGACCAAATGACCGTTGCGCGCATGTTACTGGCAGTCATGAACAGTGACTTCATGCAACTGATTCAAATTGTGCATCAAGCAGGTTGGATTCCACCGGGTACCGACCAAGATGCCTTGGCACGAGAAATGCGTCGCACGGTCGGACCCATGGTCTCGAAACCAATGCATGAGTTGGACTTTGCTGGCATTCTGATTCAAGTCATGGATATTGCACGCCGTTTCCATTTGGAAATTCCACCGCAATTGATGTTACTCCTGAAAACATTGGTACACGTGGAAGGCTTAGGTACTGACCTGTATCCAGAATTAGACATTTGGAGCTTGGCAAAACCAATCCTCACCGATTGGATCAAAGCCCAAATGAATCCGCAAAAAAATCTGAAAGAACTCGGACAGAAAATCCCTGATTTACTGTTAGGCGCACAAGATTTTCCAACCCTGTTGGTCGATAGCTTAAATGGCTTAAAAAATCAGTCGGCTTGGAATGCGAAGCAACTAAATGAACTGCAAAGCCTGCGTCTACAGATGGAACATCAACAAAAACGCAGTTGGATTTTCGGTAGCTTGATGGCAATTTTCCTCTCCATTGCAATTATTGCGCCGTGGTATATCTCGATTGTCTTAATTGTCTGTGCCAGCCTCTTGTCTGTGTGGCGCTTGTTTAAATAATTTTGTCGATAAAACACACTGTGGATAGCCCAAGAGTTATCCACAGTTTTGTATATTTTTAACGCACACCTCTAAAGTGACTGCAAAGTCACCTAAAGTTTCTCCCCGCCATTGAGCCCGTAGGTAGAACTTTTAAACTAAGTGCACATTTGTATATTTATCATTGCACCATGATTCAAATTCTTGAAAAGCGCTCTCCCGCCCTGAATATTCGTGCTGGTCATCTGGCTCGTCAACTGATCCAACAACAGGGCTTACATGCCCAACAGGTCGATATTCTACCGGGTGCGGCAGGTGGTCCCAAAGGTATAGGTTTAACAGGACTTGATCAGGCCATCTTTGGAACTTTTCTTCCACAAGCCAAACAACGCCGCTTTTTGGTCGGCTCTTCAGTCGGTGCATGGCGTTTTGCAGGAATTTTGGCGCAAGGTGAAAAGCTTGGGCCTGAGCAATTGGCAGAGCTTTACATTCATTTGCCTTTTCATCACAAAATGAAAATTGCCGATATCGAAAAAATTTCACGCGAGATGTTGGCTGGAATTTTAAATCAGCAAACGCAAAAATTGGTCGATCATCCCGATTATCACCTCACCATCATTGCGGCCAAAGCCGAACACCTCTTCCAAAGTGATCAACGATTGGCGCTGTATGGTTCATTACTTGGCATTGTGGGCAGCAATGCGATTGCACGTCAGCATTTAAGGCTTTTTATGCAACGGGTCATCTGCCAACCAAAAAATTTTCCACAATTTAAAATCAAAGACGATAGTTTTAAAACCCACTATCTGAACTTCAACCCAGACAATGTTGCAGACTGGCTCATGGCATCGGGTTCAATTCCCGGTGTTACGCCTGCGGTAAAAAATATCAGTGATGCACCGCAAGGTGCTTATCGCGATGGAGGCTTGATCGACTATCACATCGATTTACCCTTTGAAAGCCAAGGCATTGTGCTCTATCCACATTTCAGCGACAGCATTACTCCGGGTTGGTTCGACAAGATGTTTAAATCGAGAAAATCCAACCCAAGCAATCAAGCACGCACCCTGTTGATTTCTCCTTCACAGGAATATCTGGCACGTTTACCACTAGGACGTTTACCAGATCGTAAAGATTTCACCCTCAAAGGTATGGAGCCACAACGTCGCATTCAACTCTGGAAACAATGTGTGGCTGAAAGCCAACGTTTGGGCGATGAGTTCTTGGAGCTGGTCGAAAAGCAGCGCTTTGCTGAGGTGATGCAAGAGCTTTAATCAGTTTACGATGCAGCATGAACTCAGCTTCCAAGTTCATGTTGCTGCACATCCGTTGACTAAATTGCTGAAAGATAATTCACACAAATCCAGCCTGATCACCTACACTATAGCCTGATGTTTTTCGCATCAACTTGAATATTCTTTTCGATTAACTGATTTTTGGTGAAGTCCCTATGAACAACGTGTGCTGGCTCGATGAAGTAAAATTTAACGAACAAGGTTTAGTCCCTGCCATTGCACAGCATCATCAAACAGGACGTGTGCTGATGGTCGCTTGGATGAACCGCGAAGCTTTGGCACTCACCGCTGAAAAAAATCAGGCGGTTTATTTTTCCCGTTCACGCAACAAGTTGTGGCACAAAGGTGAAGAATCAGGGCATTTTCAAACCGTGCATGAAATTCGTCTGGATTGCGATGCCGATGTCATTATTTTGCAGATTGAACAGCATGGGGGCATTGCCTGCCATACGGGTCGTGAATCATGTTTCTATCGCAAGCTCACCCCGCAAGGTTGGGAAATTGTGGATGCGCAACTGAAAGATCCAAGCCAGATTTATGCGGCTGAAAAATCTAGCAATCTACATACCCTTGCCATGAATGCATCTAATGCACAATCGGAGCAAGTCGAAGTGCTGTCTTACCTCGGTCAAATGATGACTGAACGTAAAGGTGCAGATCCTGACTCTTCTTATGTGGCAAAGCTCTATCACAAAGGTCTGAACAAAATTTTAGAAAAAATTGGTGAAGAAAGCATTGAAACCATTCTTGCCGCAAAAGAATTTCAATTGGTCGCCAATGAAGACAATAAAAATGATTTGATTTATGAAGTAGCAGATTTATGGTTCCATACCATTGTGATGTTGGGTCATTTTGACTTAGATCCACAACTGGTGTTGAATGAATTGGCACGACGCCAAGGACTCTCAGGTTTGGTCGAAAAAGCCAACCGTAGCCACTAAAGCGCTCTTTGCCTGTGTCAAATCAACATCAGAAACCGAGCGCAACCTATGAGCAGGCGACTGCCATTGATAACGCGCGTCTGGGGCAATCCTTTAAAGTGATTGCCTATGCGGGCACAGGTAAAACCACCACCTTACAAATGATCAGTGATGCCATGCCACACCGACGTGGCATGTATCTGGCGTTTAACAAAGCCATTGCCAGCGAAGCACAGCAGAAATTTCACTCCAATGTGGATTGTCGCACCTTTCACTCACTGGCATTTCGTAGTGTTCCACGTGGAATCACCGACAAACTGCGTTTACCCCGACTCAGCCCCAGCTTCATTGCCAAAGAGTATCGGCTAGAACCGATTACCTTAAGGCGCATGATGGGCGGACGCTATGAAAAATACGTGCTGATGCCAAGTCGGCTTGCCAGTTTAGTGGCCAATGCCGTCAGCTATTTCTGCTCAACCAGTTCGCAGTACCCTGCTCCACGGCATTTGCAAGCACCCAATTGGCTGCATCCCGACGATATCGACACCTTACAAAAGCACCTTTATCCTGCTATTGAACGCCGTTGGCTAGAGTCAATTGACCAAAATCATCAGGCAGGGATTGGACACGATGTTTATCTGAAACTGTGGGCATTGTCTGAACCGAATATTCCTGCCGACTACGTGCTATTTGACGAAGCACAAGATGCTGACCCTTTAATGTTAGGGATCTTATTACGTCAGAAAAATACTCAAGTGATTTATGTCGGCGATGCACATCAACAGATTTACGCTTGGCGTGGTGCCGTTAATGCCATGCAGCAACTGCCTTTACCTGAATCTCGCCTCACCACCTCGTTTCGCTTTGGTGAAAGCATTGCGCACAATGCCAATGCCATTTTGGGCGCGCTCAATGAAAAAGTGCCTCTGTTGGGCAATCCACTGTTGAATTCCAAAGTGGTGAATAAACCACACACCAAAATGCGGGATGCGATTTTATGTCGAACCAATGCCCGTGCCATGGAACTGTTGCTTTCAGGATTGGTACATGGCGATAAAGTCAGTCTGCAAGCCGACCATGTCAAACTGAATCGTTTTGTCGATGCTGCCAGCATGTTGAAACAAGGCAAACGTGTCACCGACGTGCCTGAACTGGCTTGGTTTAACTCTTGGCATGATGTGCATGAATATTGCGAAACCAATGAAGGTAGCGACATTAAACCTTTGGTGAAATTGGTGGATGATCATGGCACTGATCCGCTTAAACGCGCTTTAGCCAAAATTACCCCGATTGAACAAGCCGACTATATTATTTCCACGGCGCACAAAGCCAAAGGGCTAGAATGGGACCGTGTGCACATCGAAGATGACTATCAGTTTAAGCTGACGGAAAAAGACCATAAAATTAGTGACGAAGAGTTAAGATTGCTGTACGTCGCCTGTACTCGTGCTAAAGTAAGTCTAAATATTCACCATATTTACGACTTGATGCAACAACTGAAAAATAGGATGCCTATCTCATTGCGCCAAGCGGTAGGCTAGCCATTGCACGAATGCGGGGCTTATATGAAAATCGAATCGTTACAGCTCAAACATACCAATCTATTTGCCAATATAGAGCTAAAATTTCATTATCATGATCAACCGATCACCCTAATTTTAGGCGATCAAGCCACAGGCAAAACCAGTATCCTCAAGCATGCCTATCAGGCCTTAACTTGGTTTTCTGCCCGTTATAAAGACCTGCGTAGTGCAGGTGTGGTCATGTTGGATCAAGATATCCTGCACAGTCGCCTACAGTCCAAGATTCAGATTTGTGTCGAAATTCCTACCGATATTGGCACCCTCGCAGAGTCTGAAACAGTACAACCTGCGATTTCCAACCGCTGTAGTTGGCAACTCTATAAAACCCTCAGCCAACAAGGCATTGGACTGAGCAAAGCAGATACTTTACAACTCGAACAATTGGTACAGCTTTATCATCAAGCCCTACAACAAGACCCGATGCAAGGTTTACCTCTGATTGCTTATTATCCTGCTGAACGTTTTGTCAATGAAATCAATTTACTCAGCAAGAACAATCCGATTGTATTTCAAGCTGCATATGCCTATGACGTAGCAGCCATTCCTTTTACTACCTTTAGCCGTTTCTTTGAATGGTTTCGTGAAATTAGTGATCTGGAAAATGCGCAGACGGCGCAATTGTTTCAGCAACTGATGCGCGACAAGTTACATTTAGGTCAACACCTACAACCTGAAAATATCCCGAACACCTTATTTCAAGCCCATGCACAACTCCATGCGCCATGCTTAAAAGCACTAAAAGATAGTCTGAGCATTGTTTTGCCTGAACTGAATGATATTTTTGTGCAATATCAGCCCAAACTGCAATTGATGGTGACCTATCAAGGCAAGACAATGCAATTTCAACAGCTTTCTAGCAGTCAAAAAAACTGGATTGCGTTGATTGGCGATATTGTGCGACGCATGTGCTTACTCAATCCCTTAAGCCTCTATCCTTGCTTGGAAGGCGATGGCATCTTACTCATTGATGCGATTGATGAGCAACTAGATCAGCAACATTGCAGCCTGATTTTGCAACAGTTACATCAGGCCTTTCCACGACTCCAAATTATTGTCACAGGGAACCGCACAGCACTTCTCGAAAATGCAGCCGCCTATCAATGCCTGCAACTTTCTGCACAAGGCATACACGATATTGTACTGCAACCCCTCCAACAACAATTCGATCAAATTTACGCCGAACTGAGTCAACTCTCACTCTCTGGCACAACGGAACTTGAGCCATTGTCAGACGAACCCTCCATCTCTGCGGCACAACAATTGTATGCACAAATTCAACAACTCTCCCCAGAAGCACAAGCAGAGTTTCAGCAACTTTGGCAACAAGAGCATGACTCTTCTTTTCAGAATCCATCTTCCTAGTTTTCTCGCAAGAAAACAGTTGCTTTAAGTTCAATTTTGACCTCAAAACAGATAATTCGATAGGTGCGCACAAAAAGGTTTGATGTTGTTTTATTCATGTAATAAGATCGGATTTATTCAGCTTTTTTATAGTAAAATTTTGTTTTGCTATAGTTTTCAAGTTGCGCAACACAGCTTGTTTTTCGCTTTTTTTATTTTCTTTACGGCTTTCAAGATTGAATTTTTTGGATATCTCCTTGCTGTCCTGTAATCCTTGAAAGATAAGATTCACCCATAGGTTTCGACCTATCACGACAATGGATACAAGTGTGCTACCAATTATTATCTTGTTACCGTTAGTACTGGGCACAACCCTTGTCTCGTGGCTGAAAAATTTTTCGCGCGGGGTAACGGCTTTCGGGGCTATCGGAGTCAGTCTAAGTAGTTTAATTCTGTTACTGACTCAAGCAAAGCAGGTCTTTCATGGTGAAGTCATTACTCAAAGTTGGTCTTGGTTACCACAACTGGGTATTGATCTCAGTTTCCGTCTTGACGCCTTAGGTCTACTTTTCTCTTTGCTGATCACCGGTATCGGCACGCTCATTTTTATTTACGCCTATTATTACCTTAGCCCTAAAAACTCATTGAGCAAGCTCTATCTGTTGCTCATGTTGTTTATGGCGGCAATGTTGGGTATCTCTCTTTCCAATAATTTAATCTTGCTGTTAATTTTTTGGGAACTGACCAGTATTTCTTCTTTCCTCTTGGTCGGCTACTGGAGCAACTATGATGTTGCACAACGTGGCTCACGTATGGCTCTCACCATTACCGGGATGGGGGGCTTGGCGATGCTGGGGGGCTTCATTTTACTGGGGCAAATTACAGGTACTTATCAAATTGACCAGATTCTGACCATGTCGGAACATATTCAAAGTCATGCCTTATTTACCCCAACCTTATTACTGATTCTACTGGGTGCCTTTACCAAAAGTGCGCAGTTCCCCTTCCACTTCTGGCTTCCGAATGCCATGGCTGCACCAACTCCCGTGTCTGCCTATTTACATTCGGCCACCATGGTGAAAGCGGGAATTTTCTTGCTGGCACGCTTACTCCCGATTTTTGCTGGTGCTGCGCTGTATCACAATATTGTGACCTTTGTTGGCTTATTCACGTTGTGTATGGCGGCATTCTTCGCCATTTTCAAAGAAGATCTGAAAGGGCTTCTGGCCTACTCGACCATCAGTCATCTGGGTTTAATCGTCTGCCTATTGGGTATTGGCTCGCCTCTGGCTGTCGCTGCTGCCATTTTCCATATCATCAACCATGCCACCTTTAAAGCGGCACTGTTTATGATTGCAGGCATTGTGGATCATGAAACAGGAACACGCGACTTACGCAAATTAAGTGGCGTATGGCAATTATTACCGTTTTCAGCCACCCTCACCATGGTCACCGCAGCGGCTATGGCAGGTGTTCCGCTGACCAATGGTTTCTTGTCTAAAGAAATGTTCTTTACCGAATTATTGGCGAACTTAAATGGCCCAGTACTGGTATTGTCAGCCATCGTTGCAACCTTGGCAGGTATTTTCGCGGTTGCTTATTCGACTCGCTTAATCCACGGCGTATTTTTTGACGGCCCGCTGGGTGAGCAAGTTCCTAATAAAGATGGACATGAACCCCCAATCGGCATGCGTGCACCTGCAATTCTCTTGGCAACTCTCTGTATTGTGGTGGGCATTTTCCCTGCGCTCACGGTTGAACAAATTGTTAATAGTACAGCGCGTGCCAGTACCCAGCTACACGACTTTTCTGGAACACATTTAGCCATCTGGCATGGTTTTAATTTACCGTTAGTCATGAGTTTGATTGCACTGGTTGGCGGTTTAAGCTTTTACTTTGTCCTTGCAAAAGACCGGAAAATTCGCAGTATTGATTTAGATCTTTTCTTGGGACCTTTTCAAGGCAAACTCTTATTTGAGTCTTTCCTCAAACACTTGCTCCTTAAATCACGTAAGATTAAACGCAAAACAGAAACCGGCTCCTTGCAGACTTATCTGCTCTGGATCGTAGCGTTTAGTATTGTCTTAGCGGCTGTTCCTCTGATGGGTCAAGGGCTAACCACAGGTACACGTGAACTGACTCATGCCCCTATGCTGGCGATTGTGTTGTGGCTGTTATTATTCTCTGCCTGCTGGATGATGCTCTGGTTCCACCATGAACGCATTAAAGCCGTACTGATTAGTGGTGCCATCGGTTTAGTTGTCACCATGGTGTTTGTCACTTTGTCAGCACCAGATTTGGCTTTAACCCAAATTACTGTGGATGTTGTGACGACTGTGTTGTTGTTAATGAGTTTATCGCTCTTACCTCAGCTTACACCGTATGAATCCAGTCAAGCACGTCGTTGGCGCGATGCAATTCTTTCGATTATCGGTGGACTTGGCATTGGTTGGATCACTTGGCTGATTCTGACGCGTGACCATAATTCGATTTCTTGGTTCTTCTTACAACAGTCAATTCCACTGGGCGGTGGTTCAAACGTTGTTAACGTGATTCTGGTCGATTTCCGTGGTTTCGATACCTTCGGTGAAATTACGGTATTGGGTATTGCTGGCATTGGTGCGTTATGTCTAATGGATGGTATGCGTGCACATGGCACCAGTACGACTCAGGGTTTAACCTATCGCTTTAACCCCTCCCCTTTAATGCTTCGTATTGCGTCCTCTTGGATTTTACCGTTGGCATTGGTCATCAGTCTGTATATTTTCCTACGTGGACATAATGAACCTGGCGGTGGTTTTATTGCAGGCTTAATTACCTCATTGGCATTGATCATTCAATATATTGCCTTAGGTCAAGACCAAGCCGAACAATTGCTTCGCGCCAAATCTGGACGCCTATATGAAATCTGGATTGGTGCAGGCTTAAGCATTGCAGGATTAACCGCAATTGCAGCATGGTTCTGGGGACGTCCATTCCTGACCAGCGCACACATCTATGTTTCCCCGCCAATTTTAGGTGAAATGCACTTGGCTTCCGCGGCTGCATTTGATGTTGGGGTCTATGTCACAGTGGTCGGTGCAACCATGCTGATGATTTCTGTTCTGGGTGACTCACGCCACTCGAGCATGTCTGGTCCATTACCAAAGGGGAAATAATATGATTAGTCTAGAATTTCTTATTGCCTCTGCGATTGGACTATTAGTTTCAACGGGTATCTATCTGATTCTGCGCGCGCGTACTTTTCCGGTGGTACTTGGCTTAGCCATGATTGGCTATGCGGTAAACGTATTCTTGTTTGCCATGGGTCGAGTACAAATCAACTCACCTGCGGTATTAACCGAAGCCTCCAAGTCCACCGACCCATTGCCACAAGCGCTGGTTCTAACAGCCATTGTGATTGGTTTTGCCACCACAGCCTTTATTGTACAACTGGCTTTACGCAGCCGTTATGAATCAGGGACCGACCACGTTGACTCAAAAGAAGAAATTAGTCTTGTTGACCCACGCGAGGATGAGCCTTAATGCATAACTTCATCCAATTTTGGGCCGAGCATACACCAATTTTCAGCATCATCATTCCTGCATTTACTGGCTTTATTCTGGTTTTACTGGGCAATCCCGGCTCAGGTTCACTTGCCTACGACTGGCGTCAGCCTTGGCGTCGTGGCATCAGTCTCATTTCTGCCTTACTGGGACTCGCTACTGCAATTTGCTATTTAATGGTGGCCAGTCATGGACAAATCAGCAGTTATAATCTGAGTGAATGGACGGCACCCTTCGGGATCGTTTTGGTTTTAGACCAACTCTCTGCCTTAATGCTGGTGTTAACCTATGCACTTGCGGTACCTGTTTTGTGGTTTGCAAGCCGTGAATGGGATACCCGTGGTCGTTATTTCCATGCCATGTTCCATTTCTTATTAATGGGATTATGCGGAGCATTCCTCACAGGCGACTTGTTTAACCTGTTTGTATTCTTCGAAATTCTATTGATGGCTTCTTATGTGCTGCTCTTGCATGGACAAGGCAAAGCACGCTTTCAGCTTGGTATTCATTACGTCACTATCAACCTGTTGGCCTCTGCACTGTTCCTGATTGGTCTGGGTATGATTTATGGTAGCGTCGGCAGTTTAAATATGGCAGATGTTGCACGTTTGCTGCCGGGCTTACAACCAGATGAACATAAACTGGCTGTAGCAGGTGGGCTATTGTTATTCGTGGTCTTTGGTATTAAAGCCGCAATGCTCCCTGTCGGCTTCTGGTTACCTAAAACCTATGCCGTAGCCACCACGCCAGTTGCTGCCATTTTCACCATCATGACCAAAGTCGGCATTTATGCAATTTTACGCGTCAACGGCACGGTATTTGATGATGCTTTAAGTCAATCAATTCTACAAAACTGGTTACTGCCTATTGGTTTAATCACCTCACTCTATGGTGTGATTGGTGCCATTGGTACGGAGCGCCTACGTCGTTTTGTCGGTTTTATGGTGTTGTCTTCCATTGGGACTTTACTCATCGCTATCGCCATGTTTAATACCCAAGCATGGTCAGCAACGCTGTACTATTTGGTGCATAGTACTTTAATAGCAGCCGCCTTTTATTTACTTTGTGGTTGGATTACCTCGCAACGCGGTGTCTACAAGGATCATTTGAAAATTGCACCACAGATGAAACAACATCATGTGCTCTCAATTTGCTATTTCTTGATTGCTTTAATGATGGCGGGATTACCCCCATTCAGTGGTTTTCTTGGGAAAGTCTTTATTCTTCAAGCCACTGCAAATGAACCTTATCAAGGCATTGTGATCGCAGTCATTCTGATTGTGAGTTTGCTCAGTATTCTCGCGTTTACCCGTGTCGGTTTTATTCTGTTCTGGCGTGCCAGTAAACCCGAAGAAATCGCACATATTGAAGCGGATTATACCGCTTATCAAGCCACACCCGAAAAAGCACCGCCACGTAACGATACTGCAATCTATATCTTATTAGCAGGCCTGATTGGCTATATGGTCGCGGCGGGTCCGATACAGCAATACACCCTCAATACTGCATTACAAATTCAAAACAATGCCTTGTATGAAGCGGCTATATTGAAAAAGGATGAGCTTAATCAAGTCATTAGTGTGCAGCCATTTGATCCTGAAAACTTACCCGAAACCAAATATGGGGGGGAAGAACTCGATCCTAATGCACATCTTATTCCATATACGATCAGTGAAGCTACCTTGTCTGGTGAGCACATTTCACCGTATAAGTTACGTCAGATTCAAGAACAACAGACCCATGAAAGGTTGATTCCTGATGATGCTCAACTTAAACCCGAGGAGCCGTAATGATGCAAAAAAAATCTTTTCTTCATCGCTGGCTCCCTCATCCGTTTGTTTCGGTTTTGGTTGCGATCACTTGGATGATGCTGGCACATAGTTTAGATGCAGCAACATTAGTCATGGCAAGTTTACTTGCCTTGATTATTCCACGCTTAGTACAGCCATTTATTCAGCAGACACCGAATATTCATTGGAAGGCAGCCGTTAAGCTATTTTTTGTTGTGCTTTGGGATATTGTGATCTCCAATATTCGGATTGCTAAGTTGGTTTTAGGTCCAATGGATCAATTACATCCTAAATGGTATCGCGTACCTTTAGACACCCAACATGATGAGGTTAATAGCTTACTGGCCATGATCATTACCACCACACCAGGTACAGTGTCAGCTGGCATCGATCAAGATCGTGGTGATATTTTGGTTCATGCATTAAGTTCGGATAATACCGAAATTGATATTCAAGACATCAAAAACCGTTATGAAAAACCATTAATGGAAATCTTCCACGTCAACTCAGGAGATGCCGCATGACCATTCTGCCCTATGCTTTAGGCATCTGTATGGTGGCGATCACACTTTCGATGATGATGTGCTTGGGTCGCCTGATTATTGGACCATCTATTGTGGATCGACTGTTGGCTTTAGATACCTTGTTCTTGAATGCAACCTGTCTCATTGTCGTACTTGGCATCTATTGGAGTACCACCTCATTATTTGAAGGTGCACTGCTGGTCGCTATGCTTGGATTTGTATCTACTGTGGCCTTGGCACGCTACTTTACCTCTGGTCATGTCATCGATTAAGGAGCACATCACATGCAATTACTCATGGAAATACTGGTTTCTATTTTCTTGCTGATTGGTGCATTCTTCATGTTGGTCGGGGGAATAGGCATGATTCGCCTACCCGATTTATTTATGCGTTTGCATGCGCCTACCAAATCGAGCACTTTAGGTTTAGGTAGTTTCCTAATTGCCGCCATGATTTTCTCTGCTTTTCAGGGAAAGATTGGTTTCGCAGAAATTTTATTAACACTTTTAGCCTTCATTACCGCACCTGTATCAGCCAACCTGATGGCGCAAGCGGCCCTTCATCTGCGCTTACGCTCAATGAGTGGTGATGTCCCCGAAGCATTAAATCGACCATTACCTTGGCAACGTCAACGTCGTCGTGAATAAATCATAAGCATAAAAAAGCCACCCTCGGGTGGCTTTTTTTATCACTCAATTAACCTTGAGCTTATTCATCATCTTGTTTTGCTTCAGCAGCAGGTAAATCCTTCACTGCTTCTGCAATCAGACCAAACATATAGTTACCATAAGCATTGGTCTTGTCATAATGGAAACGTAAACGTGGCGTAATACGTGTCTTAATACGACGACCCAGTTCATGGCGTAAGAAACCTGATGCTTTATTTAAGACATCCAAAGTTTCTTTATTTGCCACTGCACTTTGCTCATCGCCAAGCTCACGCCCCATTACGGTGACATAGACTTCTGCATAGCCTAGATCTGGGCTGACCTTCACCGCCGAGATGGTCACAAGACCACCCAAGCGTGGATCTTTCAGCTCTTGGCGGATTAACTCAGACAACTCACGTTGAACTGTATCTGCCATTCGCTTAAGACGCTGACTACCCGCCATTAAAGACTCCGTTTAATCAGTTGAACATCATAGACTTCGATTTTATCTTTAACTTTGATGTCTTTATAACCTTTCACCGCAAGACCACATTCCATACCTGCACGAACCTCTTCAACCACGTCTTTATAACGACGAAGAGATTCAAGCTCGCCTTGGAACACAACCACGTCATCACGTAATACGCGAATCGGTTTATTACGGTGTAACATACCCTCAAGTACCATACAGCCTGCTGCTGCACCAAACTTACTTGAGTGGAACACTTCACGTACTTCAGCCACACCCAGAATCGTTTCACGGTGTTCTGGAGCAAGCTTACCGCTCATCGCTGCTTTCACATCATCAATCAATTGATAGATGATTGAGTAGTAACGAATATCGATACCATCTGCATCCGCTTTTTGACGCGCAGTGTTGTCTGCACGGACGTTAAAGCCCAGTAATACGGCTTCAGAAGATTCAGCCAAAGTTACGTCAGACTCAGTGATTGCACCTACGCCTGAACCAATGATACGAACTTTCACCTCATCTGTTGCAAGTTCAGCAAGCGCAACATGTAATGCTTCCAAAGTACCACGTACATCAGTTTTCAATACCACATTGACGATAGGCACATCTTTCTTGCCCATAGACGCCATGATATTTTCAAGACGCATTGCACTTTGACGCTCAAGACGCTTTTGACGCTCACGATCCATACGCGCATCAGCAACTTCACGTGCTTTCTTCTCATCACTGACAACAAGAACTTCATCACCCGCCATTGGCGCTTCTGGTAGACCTAAGATTTCCACTGGAATCGAAGGACCTGCAGATTGAATACGTTGACCATTTTCATCCGTCATTGCACGAACGCGACCGTAAGATGCACCCGCAAGAACAAGGTCACCTACTTTCAGTGTACCGTTTTGAACAAGGATAGACGTTACCGCACCACGGCTATTGTCAACACGTGCTTCAATCACCACACCTTGTGCAGCACCTTCTTCAGATGCTTTCAACTCAAGCAATTCAGCTTGGATTGAAATAAGATCTAGAAGCTCATCGATACCTTGACCAGAATGTGCTGAAACCATTGCAACAGGTACATCACCGCCCCATTGTTCAGGCACGATTTCTTTTACTGTCAATTCGTTCAATACGCGATCTGGATCAGCAGATTCTTTATCCATCTTGTTGATTGCAACAATGATTGGTGTGCCCGCTGCACGCGCATGATCAATTGCTTCCGCAGTTTGTGGCATTACACCATCATCTGCTGCTACAACAAGAACCACGATATCAGTCGCTTTCGCACCACGTGAACGCATTGCCGTAAATGCAGCATGTCCAGGAGTATCAAGGAAAGTGATCATACCTTTTTCAGTTGTAACGTGGTAAGCACCGATATGCTGTGTGATACCGCCCGCTTCACCTTGAGCAACTTTTGCACGACGAATACGGTCAAGAAGCGATGTTTTACCATGGTCAACGTGACCCATGATTGTCACCACTGGTGCACGAGTAGATTGAACACCACGCGCGCCTTCAGCAGCTTCAAGTAAGTTATCTTCCGCTTGCGTATCAGATACAAGAACAGGGTTATGACCCATTTCTTCTACGATTAATGCCGCAATTTCTTGATCAATTGCTTGGTTTTGTGTAACCAACTCACCCATTTTCATGAGCGATTTAATTACTTCACGTACTTTAATCGCCATTTTTGCTGCAAGATCTGCAACAACAATGGTTGAACCAATTTCAACATCATAAACTTGCTTTTTAACAGGTTTTTCAAAGCCATGTTTATTTGCAGTACTGGTTTTCAAACCACGTTTATGTGAGTTATCACGGAAAGATTGCTCTTCGCCACGACGACCACCTTTCTTCGGTGCACGTGCACCTGGTGTATTGGCACCACGTTTGATGTCACGGTCTTCTTTCGCAAATGAATCTTCATATGCTTGACCAACAAGACCCGCAGCAAGAGGAGAATCATCCACTACACGAATGGTCGCCGTTGCATCTTCGTTTGAATACTTAGATGCCATTTGACGCATTTGTTCAAGTGTACGTTGCTGCGCTTCTTCAGCTGCTTTACGACGTGCTGCTTCTTCAGTTGCTTTTAATTGAGCTGCTTGTGCTTCACGCGCTTTCTTCTGCTCAGGAGTTTCAATCACTTTAATTTGTGCTTTAACTACTGGCTTGTTTGTCGATTTACGCTTCACCACAACAGCTGCTTTTGCTGTTTCTTGCTTGGTGGTTTCTTGCTTAGCTGCAGCACGCATTGCTTCTAAGTTTGCAGCCGCTTTATTTGCCACTGGACTTTCAGCCGTTGCTTTAGGTTCAACAGTCTTACGTGTCTGTTGTTCTGCTTGTGCTTTCGCCAAAGCTTCTGCTTTGATTTGTTCAGGATCAGGCTTGGTAAATGTATGCTTCTTGCGAACTTCTACATTAATAGTTTTTGCCTTACCTGAGGTACTTGCTACTTTAGCCGTACCTGTAGTTTTACGTTTCAACGTGATTTGTCCTGCTTGCCCTACGTCCTGACCATGAACTTTCTTCAAATGGTTAACGAGGGTATCTTGTTGTTCAGTAGAAATAATGTCGTCAGCTTTACGTTGCGGTAAACCTGCATCGCGAACCTGCTCTAGGAGCTTGTCTACAGGACGTCCTACGCTGAGTGCTAACTCTTGAATCGACTTGTCCGTCATCTATTACCTCCTAGTTAAACCATGATTCACGCGCTTTCATAATTAATTGACCCGCTTGCTCAGCCCCTAAACCTTCAATATCTGAGATATCGTCAGTCGCTTGGTCTGCCAAGTCATCAACAGTCACTACTCCGCGTGCAGCCAATGCATACGCGATTTCTTGTGTCATTCCTTCCATTGCAAGAAGTTCAGCACTTGGGTCTTGGATATTTTCTTGCTGTTGTAGTGCATCTGCCAATGCCAATTCTTTGGCACGACTTTGCAACAATTCAACAGTTTCAGCATCCAACTCAATTTCATCAAATGTTTCAGCTGGAACATAAGCAATTTCTTCAAGAGAAGTAAAGCCCATATCCACCAACGCCATTGCCAAATCTTCTTCAATATCTAGACGTGATACAAATAAGTCTAAGTATTGTTGTGCTTCATTTTGCTGACGTGCATGATATTCTTCTTCAAGCATCATGTTTAGTTTATAACCAGTCAGTTCAGAAGCTAAACGTACGTTTTGGCCTTGAGAACCAATCGCACGCGCTAGTTGATCGCTAGTT
The DNA here is from genome assembly GCF_023824315.1 of Acinetobacter tibetensis. Lineage (NCBI taxonomy): Bacteria > Pseudomonadati > Pseudomonadota > Gammaproteobacteria > Moraxellales > Moraxellaceae > Acinetobacter > Acinetobacter tibetensis. Next base: position 3,035,126 of record NZ_CP098732.1, read on the forward strand.
GCGAAAATAATGTCCGCAGTACGCTCTTCTTCATCAATCACAATACCAGATACGTCTGCAGGCTCTAATGCGCTTGCAATGTATTGTGCTGGATCATCAGACCATACTACTACATCAATACGCTCACCATTCAACTCCTGTTGAACTGCTTGAATACGCGTACCACGCATACCAATACAAGCACCTACAGGGTCAATACGATGATCATTGGTTTTCACTGCAATTTTAGCACGCACACCAGGTTGACGCGCTGCGGCTTTAATCTCAATGATTTCTTCAGAAATTTCAGGAATTTCTTTTTTCATCAAAGCCATGAGCATTTCAGGACGTGCACGTGACAATAACAATTGCGCACCACGACCTTCACGATTCACGTTAAACAAAATCGCATTTACGCGTTGTTTTGGACGTAAAATTTCTTTTGCGATCATTTCTTCACGCGCAAGATATGCTTCAGCATTATCACCAAGGTCAATAATGAAACCATCTTTGGTTTGCTTTTTCACTTCGCCGTAAATTAGCTCGCCTACTTTAGATTCGTAAGCATCAGCAACTAAAGCACGCTCAGCTTCACGAATCTTCTGTACGATCACTTGCTTAGCAATTTGCGCTGCAATACGACCGAAGTCAATTGAAGGCACTTCAAGCTCACGAATGTCACCAATCGACCATTTCGCAGGATCGACGTCAGAAATAGCATCTTGGCATGCAGGCATTTCATGATCTTCATCTGCAACCACTTCCCATTGACGGAAAGTACTATAGTCACCAGTTTTACGATCAATCTCTACACGGAGACGCGCTTCTTCAGAATTCGTGCCTTCATAGAATTTCTTTTTCGTCGCTGCAACGAGAGCTTGTTCAAGCGCTTCGAAAATTGCTTCGCGACCTACACCTTTTTCGTTACTAACCGTTTCAACGACGGTAAGGATTTCGCGTGCCATAAGCCACCTATTTGTTCAGATTCTTATAAATTGAATTAATCTTGATAAACCAGATTTGCTTTGTCGATATTGTTACTATCAATTTCAAGCACTTGTTGCTTTTCTACTTCAACCTGAATCACTTCATTTTCCATATCTACCGCAACCAATTTCGCTTGAAATTTGCGACGATTTTCAACAGCACTGATCAGGCGTAAAGCAACTTGTTGACCAATATATGCCGGCATCTGCTCCAATTGGAAAAATGGACGATCCCACCCTGGAGAAGACACCTCAAGTGCATACTCACCAGAAATTGGGTCATGAACATCAAGCATAGCACCCACTTGTTGAGTGACACGCACACAGTCTTGTACGCCAATACCACGGCCAAGCTCAAGCTCACCGTCTTCACTAATCATTGGTTCTACATTTTCATCAACAGCTTTGTCAATATAGATACGCAATAACGAACGTTTGCCCTGAGGGACAAATTCAATCCCCCATAGATCTACATTACAAGCTTGCACTGCAGGAGCGATTAAATCTTGGAGTGCTTGGGTTTTATTTGATAACTTCATTTACTCTCGTCATTTTGTGCGATTTAATGGCCGTGTTGACCGATGAAACAGACCCACTACAGTGAAGCATGACTATTTGACCAATTGATGTCGACACTACACGATAGCCAATAAAAAAGGGCGCAATCGCCCCAATTATTACACAGAAAACCAATGTCCACTGTGCAAAAAGGCCCACCTTGTTGTGAGCCTCTTTTAGAAACTTGGTAGCGGGAGCTGGATTTGAACCAACGACCTTCGGGTTATGAGCCCGACGAGCTACCAGACTGCTCCATCCCGCATCAACGTGCAAAAATTATATACAAATATGAAATATTTTTCAATCTAAATCTAAATACTTCATACCTGCTCTGATTTAGTTGCACCTAAATCAAATTGGTAGCGGGAGCTGGATTTGAACCAACGACCTTCGGGTTATGAGCCCGACGAGCTACCAGACTGCTCCATCCCGCAACAAAACGCAAAATTTCTTAATTTAATCACTTAAATTACTTATTTTAGTTTGCTTCTAAAATAAGGTTGATTGGTAGCGGGAGCTGGATTTGAACCAACGACCTTCGGGTTATGAGCCCGACGAGCTACCAGACTGCTCCATCCCGCATCAACAGATTTGCCGCATACACCAACTTAATCTTCTGGATTCATAAGTTGGTGCGGAAGGGGGGACTTGAACCCCCACGCCCGAAAGCACTACCACCTCAAGGTAGCGTGTCTACCAATTCCACCACCACCGCAGCTGTGACGAATTCTAGTAGCATCACCACAAAAAAGAAAGGATTAATTCTAATTATTCACTCGTTTTAGGTGCAGATGGCGAAGTTTCACCCAAATTGGTTGTTGCTGGTGCTGTTGTCTGTACAGATTTCAAGCTATACGCTTCTGTGGTTTGCTGTTTTGCGAATACTGCCAGCGTTAAACTGGTAATAAAGAATAAGGCTGTCAAAATCGCAGTTAGGCGTGTTAAGAAGTTACCTGAACCTGACGCACCAAAAACCGTTGCAGCGCCACCGCCACCAAAAGAGGCACCTGCATCTGCGCCCTTACCATGCTGTACAAGAATCAAACCGATCATTAACACGGCAAGAATAATATGCACCACCAGCACAAAAGTATGCATGATGAACTCCTCGTTATTTTGTATGCGCAAAGGCCTGAGCGATTTGATAAAAAGATGCAGCATTCAAAGATGCTCCACCCACTAAGGCGCCATTAATATCTGGACAGGCCGCTAACTCTACTGCATTTTCTGGCTTAACACTACCACCATATAAAATTGGCATTGTGCTACCTAGTGTTGTGAGCTGTTTTAAACCTTCACGAATTTTAGCATGCATGTTTTGTGCATCTTCTGGTGATGCGGTCTTCCCAGTACCAATAGCCCAAATTGGCTCATAAGCAATCACAATCTGCTGCCACTGCTCTGCTGTAACGCAACTTGCAATATCACAGATCTGTTGTAATACCACTTGATCAGCTTGACCATTCTCTCGCTGTTCAAGGCTTTCACCGACACAATAAATGACCGTTAAACCTTCTGCCAAGGCATGCTTTACTTTTTCGCGAATGACTTGTGGATGATCACCAAAAAATTCACGGCGCTCTGAATGACCAATCAATACATGTTCAATTGCACTATCTTTTAATAAAGTCGCACTGACCTCACCTGTATACGCCCCAGTTCCCGGCATACGAGAAACATCTTGCGCAACCACATGAACAGCACAGCTCGCTTGTTTTAATTCGTCTTTTACGAGATGTAGTGCGATTGAAATCGGTGCAACTGCCAAATGACATTGCGCTGGAGAAATTTCATTCTTATTCAATAATTCTTTAAATTCATTTATAAGTTGTTTGGCATTCACCTGCATTGGATTCATTTTCCAATTCCCTACAACCCAAGGTGTGATCGTCGAATCCGACATACTTAACCCATTCACAAAACAATTGATTTAAACGGCGACATTCTACACGGAATTCCGTATTGAGAAGATAATTTTCTTGACAGTTTAGTATTAACTTCACTTTTTTATATTTTTTTCAGTCATTAAAATGGCAAAAAATATCAGTTTCATTAGACTGGTTCATGCTTTTGATTAATAGTTAGTGAAATACAACACTTTCAGATATGGTATTTTTATACAACAAAAGTATAATTTTACAATACCAATTATAAACAATTTAATTGAAGTAGGCATTGAGCGAATGACAGCACTACAAGGTTCTCCACGATTCACAGGTTTTATTCGCCGTTTGGTCGAAGATGGAATCGTTTCTACTGAAAACATGCAGACTGCTGTTAGCAGTGCAAAGAAAGCAAACCAAGATATTGTCCCTTATTTAATTGAGAATTTAAAACTCAAACCCATTGTCATTGCCGAAAAAATTTCTGAAGAGTTTGGTGAGCCGTTATTTGATCTTTCGACTTATGACTCTGCTCATATTTTAAGAGATGTCGTTGAAGACAAACTGATTACCAAATTCCGCGTTTTGCCCATTTTTCGACGTGGGCATCAACTCTTTGTAGCCACCAGCAATCCGACGCATATAGATGCTATGGATGCCATGCGTTTCAACAGTAAGCTCAGCATTGAAGCAATTATTGTTGAACATGACAAATTAGAAAAAATTATTGAACAAAATTATGCCGCAGAAAGTACCTTTGAGTTTGATGATGACTTTGAATTGCATGTCCATGAAGAGCATACAGATCAAGAAGACAACGATGATCAACCTCAAGAAGATGAGGCCCCGATTGTTAAATATATCAATAAATTATTGATTGATGCGATACGCATGGGTGCATCGGACTTACATTTTGAACCGTATGAAAAAGTGTATCGTGTACGCTACCGTGTAGATGGTGTTTTACGCCAGATTGCTACGCCTCCATTACAGTTAGCCAACCGTCTTGCTTCACGTTTAAAGGTTATGTCTCAAATGGACATTGCTGAAAAACGTGTGCCTCAAGATGGACGGATTAAACTTAAAATATCAAAAACGAAAGCCATCGATTTTCGTGTCAACTCACTGCCGACACTTTTTGGTGAAAAAATTGTGTTGCGTATTTTAGATCCTTCGAGTGCAATGCTGGGTATTGATGCCTTAGGTTATGAACCTGAACAAAAAGCTTTATTTATGGAAGCTCTGGAAAAACCACAAGGGATGCTGCTCATCACAGGTCCCACAGGTTCAGGTAAAACGGTTTCTCTCTATACTGGTCTGAATATTCTCAACAAAGAAGATACCAATATTTCAACCGCTGAAGATCCTGTCGAAATTAACTTGGAAGGTATTAATCAGGTTAACGTGAACAATAAAGTTGGTCTAACCTTCTCAGCCGCATTAAAGTCTTTCTTACGACAAGATCCAGACATTGTCATGGTCGGTGAGATCCGAGACTTAGAAACTGCTGAAATTGCGATTAAAGCCGCGCAAACGGGGCATATGGTGATGTCTACCCTACATACCAATAGCGCACCAGAAACCCTGACTCGTTTAAGAAATATGGGGGTCCCTTCCTTTAATATTGCAACCTCTGTAAACTTAGTGATTGCACAACGACTTGCTCGACGACTCTGTCCACAGTGTAAAGTCCCTACTGAAGTACCCAAAAATAGTTTGTTAGAAATGGGCTTTAGCGAACAAGAGATACAACAGCCAGATTTCAAAATTTTTCAACCTGTCGGTTGTTCAGAATGTCGAGATGGCTATAAAGGGCGTGTGGGGATCTATGAAGTAATGAAAATTACATCTGAAATATCCAAGATTATTATGGAAGATGGTAATGCAATTCAAATTGCAGAAGCATCGGCAAAATTGGGGTTTAATAATCTACGTCTTTCAGGTTTAAAGAAGGTCATGCAAGGGGTAACTTCACTACAAGAAGTCAATCGTGTGACCAGCGAATAAAGTACGTATTTAAAATAAGGATAAACGCATGGCTGTCAAAAAAGCACAGATGATGCCAACCTTCAGTTATGAAGGAGTTGACCGCAAAGGGGCAAAAATTAAAGGGGAACTCCCTGCACGGAATATGGCTTTAGCTAAAGTCACATTACGTAAGCAAGGGGTTGCCATTAAGACCATTCGAGAAAAGCGAAAAAATATTCTTGAAGGTTTGTTAAAAAAGAAAGTCAGCACACTAGATATCACCATTTTCACACGCCAATTGGCCACCATGATGAAAGCGGGTGTACCTTTGGTACAAAGCTTTGAAATTGTGGCCGAGGGCTTAGAAAACCCAGCAATGCGAGAAGTGGTTTTGGGCATTAAAGGCGAAGTTGAAGGCGGTAATACCTTTGCTGGTGCGCTAAAAAAATACCCCCTGTACTTTGACAATTTATTTTGCTCTTTGGTCGAATCTGGCGAACAATCAGGCGCGCTTGAAACTATGTTGGATCGTGTCGCAATTTATAAAGAAAAAAGCGAACTCCTAAAACAAAAAATCAAAAAAGCCATGAAATATCCGCTCACTGTAATTTGTGTGGCTGTAATTGTAACCATTATTCTAATGGTGAAAGTTGTTCCTGTATTTGAAAGCGTATTCTCTTCTTTCGGTGCAGATCTTCCAGCCTTTACCAAAATGGTCGTGAATATGTCAGAGTGGATGCAAAAATACTGGTTCATTCTAATTATCGCGATTGGAGTCTTGATTGCTGTATTTCTTGAAGCAAAAAAACGGAGTAAAAAATTCCGCGACTTTTTGGATAAAGCGGCATTAAAGGCTCCTATTTTTGGTGATCTGGTTTATAAAGCCATTATCGCGCGTTACAGCCGTACTTTAGCCACGACCTTTGCTGCCGGCGTTCCACTGATTGATGCTTTAGAATCAACTGCTGGTGCCACCAATAACGTGGTCTATGAGCAAGCAGTACTTAAAATCCGAGATGATGTTGCGACTGGGCAACAGTTGCAATTTGCCATGCGGGTCACGGATAAATTTCCTGCTATGGCGGTACAAATGGTTGCCATTGGTGAGGAATCAGGTGCACTGGATGCCATGTTAGATAAAGTCGCGACACATTATGAAAATGAAGTCGATAATGCCGTTGATGGCTTAACATCAATGATGGAACCCTTAATCATGGCGGTTCTTGGGGTCCTTGTCGGTGGTCTGGTCATTGCCATGTATCTTCCAATCTTCCAAATGGGTTCTGTGGTTTAATGCAAGATTTACTCGATTATTTTATTCAAAACCCAACTGCACTTTATGTCGCAGTTGGGATTTTTAGTTTATGCATTGGTAGTTTTTTAAACGTTGTCATTTATCGCACTCCCAAAATGATGGAGCAAGAATGGCATCAAGACTGTCAACTACTCTTACATCCTGAACAAGCCATTTTGGATGAGAAAAAACTCAGTCTCAGCCAGCCAGCTTCAACCTGTCCGAAATGTAAGAAACCTATTCGTTGGTATCAGAATATTCCTGTCATTAGCTGGTTAGTATTACGTGGTAAATGTGGAACCTGTAACAATCCCATCAGTATTCGCTATCCTTTGGTTGAATTACTGACTGCCATCTGTGCTTTGACAGTCGTCGCGGTCTATGGTCCCACCTTACAAATGTTGTTTGGTTTGATTCTCACCTATACATTAATCGCACTAACATTTATTGATTTCGATACCCAACTTTTACCTGATCGTTATACCTTGCCATTGGCAGCTTTAGGACTGGGGATTAACAGCTATTCCATTTATACCTCTCCAAGTGTTGCTATTTGGGGCTATATCATTGGTTTTCTTTGCCTTTGGATTGTGTATTACCTGTTTAAAATTATTACAGGTAAAGAAGGCATGGGCTATGGTGACTTTAAATTACTGGCTGCTTTAGGGGCTTGGATGGGTCCGTTGCTGCTACCATTGATCATATTACTGTCTTCACTGGTCGGTGCGATCATCGGAATTATTCTGCTTAAAATCCGTAAAGAAAATCAACCTTTTGCTTTTGGCCCCTATATTGCCATCGCGGGTTGGGTTGCCTTTTTATGGGGTGAACAGATTATGAAAGTTTATCTAGGACAATGAGCATGCAAGCTCCATTCATTCTTGGTCTTACAGGTGGAATTGGTAGCGGGAAATCCGCTGCCAGCCATTGGTTTGAAACACAAGGCATTCAAGTGGTCGATGCCGATATTGTCGCGCGTGAAGTGGTCGAACCGAATCAGCCTGCCTTACATGCCATTCAAGCAGCCTTTGGCGACTGGGTACTCGATAAAACAGGTGCACTCAATCGTAAAGCCTTACGTGAACATATCTTTCAACATGCTGATGCGCGTAAAACCCTGGAAAGCATCACCCACCCTGCTATTCGACAATCGATTCTTCAGCAATTGCAGAATGCCACCAGTCCTTATGTGATTCTGGTCTCACCACTACTACTAGAGACCAATCAACACGAGTTGACTGATCGTGTCTTATTAATTGATGCATCGGAAGACTTACAGATTGAACGCGCCAGCCAAAGAGATCGACAAAGTATTCAGCAGATCCGACAGATTATTCAAGCACAAATGCCACGAATGCAAAAACAACAGCTAGCGCATGATATTGTGCTCAATGATGGTCATCTCAGCCATCTTTATGCACATCTTGAACCTTTACATCAGAAATATTTAAGCATGGCACAGCAAAAGCAGTCAGTTTAAGATGACCTCTTTTGCTGATCGAGTTGCGCTTGCAAGGTGTCTTTACGTAACCAACGCCACGGCTGCAAAGCCCCAATTCCCATCCCCAGCAAACCGCACATAATTGCCAAACTTAACGGTTCATGCAATAAAGGCACAGCCAGAATCGCAGCAATAAATGGCGCCAAAGTCACAATACTGCCCGCCTTAAATGCACCGAGTCGCTTGATTGCTTCGACGTAAGTCAGCGTTGCAACAATCACTACAAAAATGCCATGGAAAAGTGTTTGCAACAACAAATGCATCGGTTCTGGTTGATCGAGATGTTTCGGTAAAAATAACAAATAGATAGGCAAATAGATAATTGCAGACCAAATCGCGACACTCGCCATGGAATGCCAAGCGGAAAGTTTCCATTGCCGCAATAGAACCGTAAAAATCCCCCACCAGATTGCACTCAAGAGAAACAGTAAGTCACCAAAACCAAAAGCAACCCCTGTTTCCTGATACATCAAATAAGACATTGAGCCAATTGCGGTCAGCATAATAGCTAAACTCAACCATGTATGGCGATCAAAAGGTTGTTTAAACAGTAAATACGCCGCGATTGCAGTACATAGTGGTAAACAACCATTCAAGAAAATGGCTGCATGTGCCGCAGGAACATAATGAAATGCACTATATGACGTTAAACAGTACGCCACACCCCCGATAAGTGCCAAAATGATCGGTTGTTTATGCCATAAAAAAGCAGTGTCTTTTTTATAAATTAAAATCGGCATTAAAATGCAAAACGCCAGTGCAAAACGCAGTGCAGTGATATCCCACGCACTGATATGCCATTGTGCACTTAAACGAGAAGCCAAAGTAAATCCGCCCCAAATGCACATGGTAATGGCAACAAACAAATAGCCTTTGGAGCGGTGTGAAATCATCTTTACAACAATATGCTAAGCAATAAAAAGTAAATTAAACGCTTTGACGTTGGCGACATGCTTCATAGAGTGCCATGCCTGTTGCCACACTCACATTCAAACTTTGTAAGTTGCCCGCCATCGGAATATAAACGGTTTGATCACATTGAGACTGGGTAATTGGACGCAGGCCTGTATCTTCAGCACCCATCACCACACATACCGCGGTTCCAGTAAAATCGAACTGCTGTAATGGAAGTGCTTTCTCATCGAGCATGGTCCCCACCACACGCACATTAAACTCATCTTTAATTTGCGCTAAAGTCCGTGCCAAATTGGTCACTTGAATAAATTTAACTTTTTCAGCACCACCCGCCGCAACTTTACGTGCTGTCGGGGTCAAACTTGCAGAACGATCACGTGGCACAATTACTGCTTCCACACCCATGGCAGCCGCAGTACGAATACATGCACCTAGGTTATGTGGATCGGTGACTTGGTCTAACCCCAGCAATAAACAATTTGGTGATTGCTTCAGTAAGGCTTCCAGATCTTTTTCATTTAAAATTGGATTAGGGCGAACAGCGGCCACGACCCCTTGGTGAAATGGCAAGCCAGCCATTTTTTCTAATCGATCCCGACCTGTTTGTTGCACACTAATACCAAAAGGTTCAGCCAACTCAAGTACACGTTTTAAACGTTGGTCATCACGCCCTTTCAAGGTGAACAAAGTTAGAACACGTTCAGGCTCCAATTCTAAGAGCGACTCTACTGAATGAACGCCATAATAATATTCAGGTTTTGCCATGAACAACCTCGAGTAAGCAAAAAGATAGGGAGAAACTACAAACAGAAAATCCTGCAAAGTTGCCTTTACAGGATTTTAACTTAAGCCATAGTTTAACTGATTTTCGTTAAAATAGCTTTGCTTATCCGTCCTAGACTTAGCCTTCTAAATGGCATACATAGTCTAAAACTTCATCTGTTTCAATTTTAAAACGGCTATTGCCAGGTACATAAAATGATTGCCCTGCACGGAACAATTCACTTTCTTCACTATCCGCAATTTTTACACGGCACTCACCAGAAATAATTTCCATACGCTCAGGCACATGTGTTTCAAACGTTAAGGCTTGTTCAGTTGGAAGAATAACGCCTAGGGTTTTTTTGGTTCCATCTTCAAATTGAACGGTATGGCTAATGCATAATCCACCAAAGTAAACGTTCGATTTTTTGATAACTGATACATGATCAAACTGAGCTGACATGCGTATTCTCCAGATGATGCGGATAAATATCTTAATGATTGATGTAGTTTAAATAGGCAATAGCAACTAATCAATCGGTGTTTATCTGTAAACAGCATTTTTACTAGAAAACCTAGAGTCACACTTTTACAGCCCCATTTTAACTGAAAAATTGTATATGATTGATGCTTGAGACTCAAATTGCTTTAGTCTTAAATCTTTACTATGCAATTGAAAAATTTACGCTAATATAGAATCCAACACAGTTTCAGCACAGACTAAAACTTGTGAGAATTAAAAAATTTGACTATCTTACAGAAACCAAACTTTTCGCAGCTTGGACGCGTTTATGCTGACACATTTAACTCTCATCAACTTTGCCTTAGCTGATCACTTAGCCATTGATATTGATCAAGGTTTTAATGTTCTTACGGGTGAAACTGGTGCAGGAAAATCATTATTACTGGATGCGCTTTCAGCCAGCTTAGGCGACCGCACAGACACCAATTATGTGCGCTATGGTGCAGATAAGGCCGATATTACCGCCGTGTTTAGTTATGAACAGCATAGCCCCGAAGCCTCTTGGTTACAGCAACATGAGTTAGATGATGATTCAGGCGAAATCCATTTAAGACGCGTCATCTTCGCTACAGGTCGCAGTAAAGCTTGGATTAATGGTCGTCCCAGCAGTTTGTCTGAACTCAAAGAGTTAGGGCGACTTCTGGTTCAACTCTATAGTCAGCACAGTCAACAGCAACTTTTAGAGCCACCTTATCCGAAGCACTGGCTTGATCGTTACAGTAATTTTGCGCAACCTGCACAACAAGTCAAAGAAGCCTATTCAAATTGGCAGCAAACCATTCGTCAGCATCAAGCTGCACTCGATGCCCAAGCCAGCCGTAAACAACGTATTGCAACCCTTGAATTACAACTCGAAGAATTAGAAGAAGTGATTCAATTGGCATATAAAGAGATTGAACAGGAGTTCGACCGACTCAGTCATCATGAACACATCATGCAAGATTGTAGTTATGCCTTAAATACCCTGGATGAAGCTGAGCAGAATATCAATCAGGAATTGTCTGTGCTCATTCGTCGCTTAGAGTCTCATGCGGGACGCAGCGAACAATTGGCAGAAATACATAACTCCATTCTGAATGCGCAAAGCGAATTGGAAGATGCAACGGCAAATTTACGTCAGTTTATTGACCGTCAGAGCTATGACCCTGAGCGCATGGAAGAATTAAATGCTCAACTTGAGGTGTTCCATCGTTTTGCCCGTAAATACCGCACCCAACCAGAAGCTTTAAATCAGGAATACCAAGGCTGGCAAGCAGAGCTAGCACAGTTACATGCCCTAGAAGACCCTGAAACTTTAGCCGAACAAGTCGAACTGGCACATCAGGACTTTTTAGCGAAAGCGCAACATCTAGATGAAATCCGACGTGCGGCAGCAACACCATTGGCCAAACAATTGACCGAACAAGTGAAGCAACTGGCGCTGCCTGAAGCCCATTTTGAATTTAAGTTTGAACCGCTAGAACAAGCTTCTGCCGATGGACTAAGCTTTATCCAGCTTTTATTTACTGCCAATAAAGGCATTCCAGCACAACCTCTGGCGCGTGTGGCTTCGGGTGGTGAGTTGTCTCGTATTGCCCTCGTGATGCAAGTCATGAATGCCGAAAAAACTGAAGCCGAGGTCTTGGTCTTTGACGAAATTGATGTGGGGATCAGTGGCGGAACTGCGGAAATTGTAGGGCGTCTACTGGCTGATTTAGCACAACATGTGCAAATTCTCTGTATTACTCATCAGGCGCAAGTGGCAGCTCAGTCAGATCAGCATTTACTGGTGAAAAAACAGCAAACCGATCCTGCCAGCAGCACCATTATTTCACTCGAAGAACCGCAGCGGATTTTGGAATTGGCACGGATGACAGGTGGTGTTGAAATTAGTGAAACTACGCTACAACACGCAAAACAACTCCGACAATTAAAATTCCAGCCCGTCTAAATTTAAGATCAAAGCTGTAAAAAAAGATTGGTGAATAACGCAAAGTCTTGTAAGTTGAAAGTATACGGACTGTAGTCATCGCATAGATGACTTTTAAAGGAGAAATGCTTAGGTGACCAAACAATATCTCACGCATCGTTGCCTGATTGCCCCGCCAGAAATGAAAGATGAGTTTTTTGCTCATACCGTCATTTATTTGGCTCGACATGATGATGAAGGTGCGCAAGGCATTATTATCAATCGACCTTCTGGCATTTCCGTAAAAGAATTACTTAATGATCTAGAAATTGATGCAGATAATGTACATCCGCATGATGTGTTACAAGGTGGCCCTTTACGCCCAGAAGCAGGCTTTGTATTGCATACAGGACAACCGACTTGGCATTCATCGATTGCCGTTGGAGAAAACGTCTGCATTACCACCTCTAAAGATATTTTAGATGCGATTGCGCATAACGAAGGTGTGGGACGCTATCAAATTGCTCTAGGCTATGCCAGTTGGGCCAAACATCAACTGGAAGATGAAATTACCCGCGGCGATTGGCTGATTTGCGATGCCGATATGGATTTAATTTTTAACTTGCCTTATGGCGACCGTTGGGACGCAGCATACAAAAAAATGGGCGTCGACCGTAATTGGTTATCTTCAGAGATTGGTCATGCCTGATTTATCTCAACCGCAATTAATTATGGCCTTTGACTTTGGCACACAAAAAATGGGCATGGCTGTCGGGCAGTCTATTATTTCCAGTGCTAATCCACTGGCTTTATTTCCCATGAAAGATGGTATTCCCCATTGGGACAATTTACTAAAACTGGTCAAACAACATCAACCGAACTTATTTTTAGTCGGATTACCGTTGAATATGGATGATAGTGAATCGGAGCTTTCAACCCGCGCACGTAAATTTGCTCGTCGTTTGCGCCATCAAACCAATATTGAAACCTTGATGGTCGATGAGCGCCTAACCACCCGCGAAGCACGCGATGAACTCGATCATTATCAAGCACAAGGTCGTGGGAAAAAACTTTCTGCCGATAGTCTTGCTGCCGCATTACTGATCGAAAGTTGGTATCGTCACCCCGAAGGTGTACAACCTTAAAGCTTGATCTGGAAAAGGACGAATATCTCCTTTTCCATATTTATTACTGCTTGGTCTGGATATGAATGGTTGCGGTTCGACCTGCAACAAAAGCCAACTGGTTTTTCGGCATTTCATCTAACACAATTTTCACAGGTACCCGCTGGGCCAAACGCACCCAAGTAAAAGTTGGATTTACATTTGCCAACAAGGTAGAGCTACTCGAACGTTCACGATCTTCAATCCCTGAAGCAACCCCCTGCACATGACCTTTAATTTTCTGATCATCCCCCATCAACTGAACCGTAGCAGGATCACCAATTTGAATATGGTTCAATTTGGTTTCTTCAAAATAACCGACCACATACAATTGCTGACGATTGACCAAGGCGGCAACAGCATCCCCTGTTTTGACATAATTACCCACCTGTAAACTAAAGTTAGATAAGCTCCCATCGGCGGGAGCAAGTACCTCGGAGCGGGTCAAATTGAGTTGCGCCAAATGCAAATTACTGTTTGCCACTTCAATTAACGCTTTTTGTTGCACAATATTGGCTTTGGCCTGTTCAATGGCTGCCAACATTTGCTCATGCTCGGCATGCGATTGATCGCGCGCTGCGAACATTTGATCCTGTTCTTGTTTCGAAATTGCCCCCTCCATCAAATTGCCATAACGACTGGCATTTTTATCTGCCAAATTGGCATTGGCTTGAGACTTAATCACGTTGGCTCTCGCTTGGGCCAGTGCAGCTTCTGCTTCTGCCAAACCTGCATGGGCTTTTGCTAAATCTGATTTTGCCTGCTCTACATCCAGTGCCTGACGTGCGACATCAATTTTAAACAGCACCTGTCCTTTTTTAACGCTTTGGTTATCTTGAACCAAAACCTGAGTGACTAAGCCAGAAACATCCGAAGATACTTGCATAACGTCCCCTCTAACACGACCATCACGTGTCCAAGGTGCTGAATTATAATAATTCCATAAATGCACCACCACGTAGATCGCTGCCAGTAACATCACGGCTGTGACGATGGGGCGGATTACTTTACGTGTATCTAAGGTATTCATTTCTGTTTCCTCTTATCTAATTCAATCATTTGTATGGCCTAAATACCCCAAAACACCAAAAACCCTTCATGCACGCCCATTAATAAAATAATGTAGAGGCAGATATTGAAGACCCCTGGCAATGCGACCCAACCTTGATCCAGCCATGGGTTGGTCAAGATTGAAACCAATTTAAAGACTAAAAATGCAACAATTGCTTGAATCAAGAAAACAGGAATATAAACTCCATACGCATTGAACTCGCCCATCTCAAGCTCCTGTCTTTATCACATGTATCATTTCCTCTGAGGGTGGCTCATGGAAAATACTGCTGCGAATATTGTTGATATTCATTTTTACCCGCATACAAAAATCCGCATTCGGTTCGGCTGCTAAGCACTGCTCTACATGCTGCAACTCAGCAAAAACCTGCTGCTTTAAGCCTTTAGGTAAAATCTGTTGCTTTTCTTGCACCCAAAAGGCTTGTTCTAAACTGTGTTGTAAGGCAATAAAAGCCTGTTGTAAGTTCACACTAATGTCTGGATTCTGAACAAATTCAGCCAGTCGACTCAGATTGATGGCTGCACTGGTTTCAATTAATGCTAAATTCATGGCCTGTTTGAGCTGCTCGGATTGAACCAGCTTGGTATTCAACACCCCTATACGGTCAAGCATACTGCGTAAATGAATCCGAAACTGAACCCCATAAGGAATAAACAAGGCCTCACGCATGGCACGGTAATGCAACGCCAAAATTCGACTAGCACTGGTTTCTGGGGACATGGCTCGAATAAAATAAATAGCAAAAATCGAGATAATTGGACCCACAACCCCTGCCAAAGCGGTATCAATCAGTAAGACTGCATCAGTGCTATAACGATTTTGCAAATTTAAACTCATGATGAAGTTAATCAACATCGGTAATGCCAAACCCATTAAAGGTGGATTCGGCAACATGCTCAGCAAGTACAACGACAGAGGTGCCAGTACAAATGCCAACTGCCAGAACTCATGCACTTCAGGCATAATCACAAAGGCATAGAACATAGTAATGATTGCCGCATAAACTGAACCACGAATAAACAAGCGCAACGCAGGTACAGGGTTGTCTAAGCCTGACAAAATACACACCGTGACTGCGGTCAACTGCGCCATCATATAGCCTGCATGCCAACCACTATAAATCCAGAGCAAAAATGAAATAATCGTGGCAATCACTGCGGCGACAGCACTCCGTACCGCCACACCATGATCTCGATGCAAACTCGGGTACGAGGTAGTTAAAGTGACAATCTGTTCTGGAATACGTTTATTGCCTTGCTGAATCAAATCCCATAAACATTTAATGGTCACTACATTTTCTACAAAATGGCGAATGTCCATTTTCAAAGCATGCAAAATGATCTGTTGTTCAGCCGTCGCCAATTCCGATAACGCAGTAAAATCTTGCTCAAAATTGTTAGGTAATTGTTTTAGTTGATCAACTTGCACATGTTGCTGTGCGCGTAAAAACTGTAATACATGCTCATACAGCACTGGTAAAACTTGCCGATAACGGGTATCTATTTGATCTAGCTGTGCAACCCGTTCAGACATAGCCACCAGATTAGCCACAGTCATGCTGACTTGGTGCAATAATTCTTGCAGTGACTTGGTCATGCCTTGTAGGGCGCCACGTTCATAACTTAAATGTACTGCCAAGCCATGAATATCTGAGGTATCACGGGTAATTGCCGCCAACAGTTGGGTATAACGATGGCTGTGTTCTGGATCGGTTAAAATGCTGCGAAAAACTTGGCGGGTATCATCCAATGTCTTTTGCACTCGCTTTTGCACCAGAGTCCCTAAATGTACTGGAAACAAGGTGCTCGATACCACCGCACTACATAACACAGCGACTGAGATTTCCAAAATTCGCCCCAAAGCCATATCAAAAACGCTATGGGTACTAATGCTATTGATTGAGCTACATACCACCATGACCGTGGTATAACCTGCCAACATAAAGACATAGCTACGCGGCGTACGGTCCAATAAAGAGAGATATAGGCATAGCCCCACCCACCCTGCTAGAACCAGTGTAAAAAAGATAGGAAGCTCAATAAATTGTGGTGTCAGCACAATCGCAACAATCCCACCGATCAACGTCCCCAAAATGCGGTAGACCGCCTTAGAGGACACCATCCCTGCATAGGGATGTGCCACAATAATCACCGTGCCTGCTGCCCACATGGGATAAGTTAGGTCGAGTGAAAATGCAATAAAAAGCGCCAATAACATCGCTACAAAGGTTTTCACAGCAAAAACCATATCCACGCGACTAGGACGAAAGGCCAAAATTGGCTTAATTAACAACATCACCCCATCCTGTAGACGAAGTTGAATGGATCATCTTTTTCAAAGTCACACCAAGGTCGACAATATCAATATGCAAGCTCTGTCCCATCCGCTGAATTGCGGTAACAGAAGATATTCAAAAATGAGAGGGCAGCTTTTAACGTGAGGAAAACGTCATAGCCGCAATTCAAGCGTAAATTTTGAACAGAAAAATTTACAGTGAGAAGTTCAATCCTATTATTTTCATAATAATTACGGTAAAAGTCAAATAAAATATCTTATTGTGATAATTTGATTTATTATTTATAAGCTTATTGGCATTAAATTTAATCAAATTATCGATGATCGTTTAATTTAAAATCTGCCATCGTTTTATGACAAAAGCTCTGCATGACCAACAACAATTTGTTATAACATCACTTTAAATGTCTTTTTCTTTTTGACGTTGTGGCTTCTTCTTATGACACTTTCTAGTTTTGGTAAAATTCTCACCGTTTTAGACCTGTTTTCAGTGTCTCGCCCAATCATTAATGTCGATATCATTAGTGAAGAACTTGGCCTTTCTAAACCAACCAGCTATCGCTATTTAAAAGAATTGGTTTCTGCTGAACTGTTACAGCGCCTAAGTGGGACATCTGGCGACTATACGCTTGGCTCAAAAATTGCCATTTTAGATTATATTTCGCATAAATCTAATCCATTGATTCAAATCAGTATTCCATTCATGAAAGAAATTGCTGAACGAACAGAATTTTGCTGTCTATTGACGCATTTAAATCATGATTCTTGTATCGACTTACATCATGAAGTCACCAAAGGGGTAACTTTATTGTCCTACGGTCGAGGCTGCCCTCGCCCAGTCTATGTAGGGTCATCTCCAAAAACCATTATTTCACACTTACCCAAACAAGGTATTTTAGATTATTACCAACGTTTTTCGACCCAATTGGCGGAAGTTGGATTTGCTCAGAATGACCAAGAATTTCTGAATAAAATGAAAAAAATCAAGAAACAAGGCTATTATTTCTCAAATGGTGAAGTCGATCCAAACGTATCAGGGCTGTCTGTTCCAATCAAATTTTCCAGTAAAGAACCCCCTTTGGCGTTAACCGTACTCGGCTCCAGAAAACGTTTTGAATTTGTCAACTTAGACAAACTCATTGAAGTCTTACATAGCAATGCTGCCTTGATTGAACAACAATTTCTTGCTTTATCGACGACACCAACTGAAATGTAAGTTGTGTCACGTATACAAGAATTGAACAAATTGATTTAGCTTTTCTGGTTGATAAAGCCAATATATTCTCATAATATGATTATAGTTCTTCAGCGGCTTTATGTTTCCATGACATATTGCATGCGTGATTCTCCTCAGAGTTAAAAAGCTCAAGCAGTGTCTTGGGCTTTTTAATGTGTGGAGTATTTTAGATTGCTGTTTTAATTTTCAGACATAAAAAAACTCCATATTTGGAGTTTTTTTTATGCGATCAATTAAGGCTGCTTTAAATACGGCCATGCCGCTTTTAAATAAATGAACATTGACCATAAGGTCAGCACGACTGCGGTGTACAGCAGTAAATAAGCCAGCGTTTCTAAAGGTTGCCAGTTGAGTAAAAACACTGAAATTGCAATCATTTGAAAAGCTGTTTTGTATTTACCGACGGTAGAAACGGCCACATTGGTCCGCGCCCCAAGCTCTGCCATCCACTCTCTTAATGCAGAGACCGTAATCTCACGCGAAATAATCACAATTGCCGCAAAAGCCATTGAAATTGACGGCTGCCATTGCACCAAGACAATTAATGCCGCTGCAACCATGAGCTTATCTGCCACAGGATCAAGGAAACGACCAAAGGCAGACGTCTGATTTAAAGTTCTTGCCAAATAACCATCAAACCAATCTGTCACCGCAGCAAGGACAAAAATCGCAGTCAAAATAAGATGCCGTGTTAAGCCCCCATCATGTCCTGCAACCCCAATGGCGGGTGGCCAATAGGCAATTAATAAAAATACAGGAATCAAGGCGATACGCGCCAAGGTCAAGATATTTGGAATATTCAGGATTCGACCTGCTGTCATAGACACCGCCAACTTTTCCCCTTTATGAGCGATGACTTTATGGTTCAAACGAACACATTTAACTC
Source organism: Acinetobacter tibetensis (assembly GCF_023824315.1). Classification (NCBI taxonomy): domain Bacteria; kingdom Pseudomonadati; phylum Pseudomonadota; class Gammaproteobacteria; order Moraxellales; family Moraxellaceae; genus Acinetobacter; species Acinetobacter tibetensis. The sequence continues at coordinate 3,054,036 of NZ_CP098732.1, forward strand.
ATCGTATTTAGCGCCACTTTATACGAATTGAGGTACAGTGTCACTAGGCAAACACGGTAACTGTCTGCCTTGAAATCGCAATTAAACGATTTTTTGCATCCCACAAATGCGCATATTCCGTGGCATAGCCTTCCGCAGCGTAGTCAGTAAATACTTTATATTTAAACCAATCATGTAAATTTTGCTGTAATGGATTGACATAAGTCACATGCCATGTCAAAGAACTGGCAGGTGCAAACGTCTTAAATAGCGGAAAAACCCCCGGTGGCCAGATATCAAAAAGCGTCATTAGGTCGGCAACCTCAAAAGGCCGATCACTATGCTTTTCGGGATGAAACCGGCACCAACCCCCAAAGTCACTTTGTTCACTGCCAGTACATGGTATTCCACCTTCAGCCCAGCGCACATCAAACTGCTGATAACACTGTGGAAACTGGGCATTCAACTGCATATCTTGTAAATGCTGGGGTGCCATATAATTTGGCGCCATGCGTTCTTGGCGCACATGAATTTCAGAAGATCGGGCAGCACCAAAACTGGCAATTAAAATACTTTGTACGGCATCGTCTTGCCATAAGCGGACTTCAATGGTGGTCACGGACTTACCCTGACGTAAAATCTCGGCGGTCAGCCGTGCTGCGCCTTGTTGTACAGGTCCAACAAAAGTGACACTGGTACTCAATAACCGTTTAGAACTATCCGCAATGCTCACCAATGCCTTTTGCATCATCAGGCCCGCAACCACGCCACCGTAAATTGTTCGTCCCTGTAACCAGCCTGTCGGTATTTCAATCCATTCATTCTGCTCAAGTGCTTGATACACAGCTAACAGTGTCATGCCTGTCTCTTATTTTATCCTTTAGCAAAGATTGTTCACCATGTACTCGCATTTGTGAATACCATATGACTCACGCGTCACTGAGCATTTTTGCTATTTACTCACAGTGATTCATGCAAAATTTTATAAATGGTACGCGCCATGACTTCCCCCAAACCGGGCACGAGCATGATTTCATTTTCCGAAGCTTTCAGCACCCCTTGAATACCCCCAAAATGCGTCAGTAAATCACGACGACGTTTCGGTCCAAGCCCAGGAATCACTTCTAAAATGGAGGAACCCCGCTTCTTATCTCGTTTGGCACGATGCTTGGTAATGGCAAAACGATGCGCTTCATCACGCACTTGCTGAATTAAATGTAAAGCCTTGTGATCTTCGGGCAATTGGATTTTAGTGCCATCGGTGAAATGTAGGGTTTCTAGTCCAGGTTTACGCCCCTCACCTTTTGATACCCCCACCATAAAAGCATCTAATTCTAAGTCTTGCATCACCTGCATTGCCATATGCAATTGACCTTTACCGCCATCAATCAAGAGTAAATCAGGCAGCATGGCTTTTTTATAACGGCGAGTCAGCGCTTGGCGCATCGCTGCATAATCATCACCTTCGGTAATATCCTGAATCGAGAACTGACGATAATCGCGTTTTCGCGCGCCTCCTGCATCGAACACCACGCAAGAAGCAACCGTAGCTTCACCCATGGTATGTGAAATATCAAAACATTCAATCCGATCAACAGGACGCCCGACCACCTGCTCGAGTTGATGAAAACGCTCATTGAGTTCTAAATGATTTGCCAATTTGCCTTTAATGGCGTGTTGCACATTCATCTGTGCCAACTCTAACCATTCTGCACGCGTTTCACGCACATTATGTTTAATCTGGATTTTTTGTTCAAAATGCTGCTGTAAAGCCTGTTCCAATTCTTTTCGATTGGGAATTTCGACATTTACAATCAACTCATTCGGGACTTCATCCGCCACCTGAAAATAGAAGTTGGCCATAAATTCCGACAGCATTTCACTCAGATCATCGCCTAACATATCGGGGAAATAAGCTTTTCCGCCTAGCATTTTGCCATTACGGACATGCATAATTTGTACGCAGGTCACGCCCGCCTGAAAAGCAATTGCCAGAATATCGGCTTCGCCCTTAATTTTATAAATGGCTTGCTGCGCCTGTACATCACGTAATAAGGCCATACGATCACGATAAAACACCGCTTTCTCAAACTCTAATGCTTCAGCCGCGGCTTCCATTTTCTGAATCAATTCCTGATTCAACTCTTTGGTATCACCTTTTAAGAAACGGATAGAATTATTCACGTCTTCCTGATAATCCTCAGCACTGATCAAGCCGACACACGGTGCAGAACAGCGCTTAATCTGATACTGCAAACACGGACGCTTACGCTGTGAAAAATAGCTATTTTCACACTGCCGAACATTGAACAGTTTCTGAAGCACCAATAGCGTATCACGTGCATTATATGCACTCGGATAAGGTCCAAAAAACTTGCCGATTTGATGTTTGCCTTTCCCGCGTCCACTGGCAATGCGCGGATAAGGTTTGTCTGCCGAAATAAAGATATAGACATACGATTTATCATCGCGCAGCATAATATTATACGGCGGACGATGCAGTTTAATCAGATTTTGCTCGAGCAGAAGTGCTTCGGTTTCAGAACGAACCACCAAAGTTTCAATATCATAAATCCGTGCCACCAGCGCCTGAGTTTTAGGATGCTCAATGGTTTTCACAAAATAACTCGACACCCGATTCTTCAGATTTTTGGCTTTGCCGACATATAACAACTCGCCCTCTTTGCCCAACATCCGATACACCCCGGGCAAGGTGGTCATATTGGCCAGAATCTTTTCGATATGTTCGCGGGCGTTTTCGTTCACGTGCGTTAAAACCTTGGAAAGTTATTCAATGATGTGGATGTGCAAAGGGGCTTTTTCAAGCCAGTCCATTAAATCGTTTGATCGACAACCATATTCTGGTGATTTTAAAGCGATACAGCGAGCTTTAAAGTTAAAAATCTCAAGTCGGCTCTACAGCTTGAGGTTGTGGCATCACTTGTCCATACAGATCCATGTGCTCATCTCCCCAAGCTTTTAGCGCCAATAAAATTTCACGTAAGCTCATGCCTAAAGGTGTCAAACTATATTCCACCTTTGGTGGAACTTGCGGATAAACTTCACGATGAATAATTCCATCCTCTTCCAACTCACGCAGTTGATTGGTCAGCATGCGTTGGGTGACATTGGGAATCCGTTTACGAATTTCACCAAAACGTAAGGTATGCTCGGTCAACAAATGCCATAGAATGATACTTTTCCACTTGCCATCTAAAATACCGATTGCAGCCTCAACCGCACAGCCTGGACTGCAATTAAAGCGAGAGTGCTTTGCTTTACTCATTTCAATAGTATCCTTTTCTACACTATATGCAGAATTTAACCGTATATACCAAATTTAAAACTACGTTAAGATTTTAATCATAAACCCAATTTGAGATTAAAAATATGAGAGCTGTTGGATATTTACAGGCAGGTAATGCCGAACAATTACAAGATATTGAACTCCCAACACCTACCCCAAAAAACCGCGAAGTCTTGGTGGCAGTCAAAGCCGTTTCGGTGAATCCCGTCGATTGTAAAATCCGCACTCGTGTTTCACCCGAACAAGGACAATATAAAGTTTTGGGTTGGGATGCCGCAGGTGAAGTGGTCGATGTCGGTCCAGAAGTAGAACACTTTAAAGTGGGCGATCAGGTCTGGTATGCAGGCGACTTAACCAAAGCCGGCACCAATGCCGAATTTCATGTGGTCGATGAACGGATTATTAGTTTAAAACCGCAGAATCTATCCTTTGCTGAAGCAGCGGCATTGCCACTCACTGCCATTACCGCTTGGGAAATGTTGTTCGACCGTCTACAAGTGCAACAGCATGATCACCCTCATGAATCCATTTTGATTATTGGCGGTGCAGGCGGTGTTGGCTCTATGGCCATCCAACTGCTCAAAGCCAAAACCCAATTGCAAGTGATTGCCACGGCATCTCGCACAGCAACACAGGCATGGGTGAAACAGTTGGGTGCGGACATCGTACTTGACCATCGTCAATCCTTGGTCGAGCAACTACAGGCACAAAATATAACGGCACCACGTTACGTATTTTCCACCACGCACACAGGCAGTTATCTTAGCCAGATTGCTGAACTGATTGCGCCACAAGGTCGGTTTGGTCTAATTGATGATCCTGAACAGTTAGATATTAATCTGTTTAAACGTAAATCAATTGCCGTGCATTGGGAGTTTATGTTTACCCGCTCTATGTTCCAAACCGCTGACATGACAGCACAATCGCATCTACTGCAACAGGTCGCACAACTGATTGAAACAGGGAAAATTAAAACCACCTTGAATCAGGTGATGGGTAGCATCAATGCCGAACATATCCGTCAAGCCCACCATGCGATTGAATCAGAACGGACTCAAGGCAAACTGGTGCTTGAAGGTTTTTAAATGCTAAAAAAGCCCGCTGTCTAACTGATGAAAGCGGGCTTTTTATACGATTCAACCAGAGACCAATTTAACTGATCGACTGCTGCGCCTGTTGCAAAGCTTGTGTAAAAGCCTGTTTATCTTTAGGTGAAATTAAGATGAATTTGGCTTTACCCTGTTTTTGATAATCAATTCGAAGACGATCCAAAGAAAGTGCAGGTGAAGAAACTGAATTACTGCTGGGACTAATTTTCTGGATGGTAGACAATGGAATTTTCCAGGTCAAAAACATACTGCTAACGACCAATTGCTCTTCTTCAATCCGATATTGTGTGCTCCATACAGGCCACCACAGCACCGCTATGGTCAACACATAAATCAAGGTATGCACAGGATATTGTGCCATGCTTCCTTTGGCATACATGGTCAATAACAATTGAAGCAATAAGCCCGTCATCGCAATGATAAAACCGAGAATCCACCAATCTTTTTTTGAACGAAATTTTTGCATATTCTCCCCCATTTGCTCTTATCTTACACAAAAAATAGCAAACTGTAAGAGCAAGTACCCACGACTTTCAGACCTAAAAAAACGTCCCGCAGGACGTTCTGGTTTAGCAAGGCTTAGAATACGTAAGGACGGACAAAGATCAGGAAAAAAATACCTAACATCAGGAACCATTTTAAAAAATAGTACAATTTGCGATTGGTTTTCTTTAAGGCTTTGGCCTTTAACCGAGCTTGATAAACTGTTCCAAAAACCTTATTCAAACCACCCGTTTGATCCTCTGTTACATTGGGTGAACTGGCAGCCGTCATGACATTTCGACCAAACCAACGATTAAACTTTTGCATCAACCGCGTCTTTAAGGGACGTTCAACATCGGCAAAGAAAATAATGCGGTTTTGTTCCGTTTTATTCTCGGCATAGTGAATATACGTTTCATCGAACACAACGCTTTCGCCATCACGCCATGAATAACGTTGCCCATCGACATCAATAAAACAGCGATCATCATTTGGGGTGATTAATCCTAAATGATAACGCAGTGAACCTGCATAAGGATCTCGATGGCGCACCAAACGGCTATCAGGTGCCAGTTCGGTAAACATTGCAGCTTTAATGCTCGGTAAAGTCTTTAATAATTCGGTGGTTTTGGGGCATAGTTCGGCAGCGGACGGATGCGCAGAGTCATACCATTTTAAATAAAAACGCTTCCAACCTGTTTTGAAAAATGAATTAAAACCGAGGTCATCATAACTACTCGATGCTTTGATACCACCGCGTTCATACAATGCTTGGGCTTCATCTCGAATCATTTCCCAGTTTTCATCCAAAATTTTCAAATCATGAAAATATTGAGTTTCAATATATGGCTGATTCGGCACCTTGGAAAAGAGGTACATTAAAAAGTTGATGGGCGCCAATAAGGTCGAATGGTCAAAAAATTGACGGTAAAAAGAATGACGCACTTTACCGCGATTTTGGATATACATTGCTGAAATCACAAAAATCGCCAAGATAATCCACTTAATCATACAGCACTCGTTTCATTGCTTCTGATGGTCACGTCTTACAACGTGACCATGGGGCTAGACCTTAATTTTGGCAAAATCTTATCAAATTTAATGCACAAGTTCATGCCAGTATCCGATCAATGCCATCCGAACAGTCTCCCCAACACATTATCGAATAAAGCTTAAAGTCGCCAATTTGTCTGCTGCAACTTGGTTATAGATGAAACAGCCTCGCTCCAAACTGGCAATCGCGAGTTTAGAATTTCTGAGTTGTTCAGGATTATCTTGATAAACACCATAGGCAATGCTGTCTTGTTCAAACTGCATTTGATTCTTTGCTGTCCATTCACTGGCACTATTCAAATTGGCAGCATAAACCTGATCATTAAATTGTACTTTGCTTAAACCTGAAATTTCCTGTCCCGTCACACTGCTAAAAACAGCGCTCCAATTTAAGCGATCTGCCCACTGCCCTGTAGCATGTTCTACGCCAAGCTTAGGCCACTGTTTTTGTGCCAAACTGGCGGTCAACTGATTTTGCGCTTGCACCTGAGCAAAGGTTTGTGTTTCTGCACGATCCGTTTGAAAGCTAAAATAAGATTGATTATTTTTCGTGGAGATCAAACGGTAACAGGTACTGCCTTGTGGGAATTTTTCTGCACCATGTGAAGCTAAAAAGATTCGTGCATTGGCATACGGACTTTGCGTATCAAAACGTAAGTCGCGATAGCCCGGCATCACCGTATCAAAGACGTTTTTTCCACTTAATGCGACTTGTTCGAATTTCCAGTCTGTTTTCAGGTTGGCAATTAAATTTAAGGTCCAATGTGACATTGACTGCACATCAATATCCGCTTGGTAGCGCTGGGACGGCTCATACACCGCTTGTTGAGTCACAATATACTGATTCAATGGCTGGTGACTGTCTGCGGTCACAATTTTTCTATTTTGCAATTCAAAATGGGAAACGCTAAAAGCATCACCTTTATCATCAAAATAATACTGGATACGATAGTATTTGGTGCCGTTGGCAGTATCTTCTGGTGCAGGTTTGAAGTTGCTAGCACCATCGCCACCCCCTCCACAAGCACTGAGCAACGATGCGATTAAAGGCAACAGCAATAAATGTTTATTTTTTAAAGTCATGATATTTTCTTTTTTGAATGGTTGTTAAAATAAAACCCGCACAAATTTTAACTTTTCTTAATAGATAATCAAGTCCTATAAAATAAAGTCCTCTTCTTTATCATTAGTGGAAACTTCCAAAATACAATTGACTTTTTTGACACAGATTGCATAGTGATGGATGGTGGTTTTTCATTCTCCATCAAACACAAAAAAAGCATAAGCAGTACAATTTTTGTATAAAAAACAGATGCATCTTATTGAACAATTTTAAGTACGGTTTTCACTTCAATAATTTTTGCTGTAAATGAAATTAAAATTGATGACCATTGCGTCACTGCTTGATACAACTTGTTATGTTCTTTTTGGATATAGTTATCGTAAGATTAGCGAAGCATTTTCGTGCGCAGAACAAGCGAACACGCTTCAAAACATCAACTTAGAAGTCCTCCAAAATAAAGGAGATCAGGCATGATCCACGCTGGCAATGCCATTACCGTCCAAATGCTTTCGGACGGAATTGCAGAATTCCGCTTTGACTTACAAGGTGAGTCGGTCAACAAATTTAACCGTGCAACGATTGAAGATTTTAAAGCTGCTATTGCTGCTGTAAAAGCAGATAGCTCAGTAAAAGGCTTGGTCGTTACTTCAGGTAAATCTACATTCATCGTTGGTGCAGACATCACAGAATTTGGTGAAAACTTCGCGCAAGGTGAACAAGCGATTATCGACTGGGCAATGCCTGTACATGACATCTTCAACAGCTTTGAAGATTTAGACATTCCTAAAGTTGCTGCAATCAATGGTATGGCATTGGGCGGTGGTTTTGAAATGTGTTTAGTCTGTGACTACCGTGTCATGTCTGAACAAGCTCAAGTCGGCTTACCAGAAATCAAATTGGGGATCTTCCCGGGTTTCGGTGGTACAGTTCGTTTAAGCCGCGTCATTGGTATCGACAATGCAGTTGAATGGATGGCGATGGCTGCGCCGAAAAAACCTGCTGCTGCGCTCAAAGATGGCGCGGTTGATGCGGTTGTAACGGCTGACAAACTCCAAGATGCTGCAATTGACTTGGTGAAACAAGCCCTTGCAGGTCGTGTAGACTGGAAAGCAAAACGTCAGGAAAAAATTGACCCAGTCAAGTTGAACCAACTTGAACAAATGATGGCGTTCAACTCGGCGAAAGGTGCGGTTCTTGCAAAAGCAAATCCTGCGCAATACCCTGCGCCTAAACTTCTACTTGACTCATTACAAGCAGGTGCAAGCCTTCCACGTAATGAAGCATTAAAAGCAGAAGCAGCGGGTTTTGCCAAAGCTGCCATTACACCACAAGCAGGTGCGTTAATTGGTCTATTCATCAATGACCAAGTGGTGAAGAAAACTTCGAAGAAATATGAAAAAGGTGCTCACCCTGTCAACCAAGCGGCTGTATTGGGCGCAGGTATCATGGGTGGTGGTATTGCTTACCAAGCGGCAAGCAAAGGCACACCAATCATCATGAAGGATATTGGTAATCCACAACTTGCTTTGGGTATGAAAGAAGCCAATGGCTTACTCACCAAACAAGTTGAACGTAAGAAAATGAAACCTGCTCAAATGGGTGAAACGCTTGCGCGCATCCGTCCAACTTTAAGCTATGACGAGTTTAAAGAAGTGGACATCGTGATTGAAGCGGTAACTGAAAACCCTAAAGTGAAGGGTATCGTACTGGCTGAAACCGAGAAAAATGTTCGTGAAAACACGATTATTGCGTCTAACACGTCTACGATTTCAATCACACGTTTGGCTGAAAACCTACAACGTCCAGAAAACTTCGTGGGTATGCACTTCTTTAACCCAGTACACATGATGCCATTGGTAGAAGTGATCCGTGGTGAGAAGACTTCTGCTGAAGCGATTGCAACCACGGTTGTTCTTGCTCAGAAAATGGGTAAAACACCAATCGTGGTAAATGACTGCCCAGGCTTCTTGGTTAACCGCGTATTGTTCCCTTACTTCGGTGCATTCGACCTTCTGCTTAAAGATGGTGCGGACTTCCAACAAGTCGACAAAGTCATGGAAAAATTCGGCTGGCCTATGGGTCCTGCTTACTTGATCGACGTGGTCGGTATCGACACGGGCGTTCACGGTGCAGAAGTCATGGCGGAAGGTTTCCCTGACCGTATGAAGCCAGACTTCAAAGGTTCAATCGAAATCATGTACGAAAACAAACGTTTGGGGCAAAAGAACGACGTTGGTTTCTACAAATACGAACTTGACCGTAAAGGCAAAAAAGCCAAAGTGGTTGATCCAACGGCGTATGAGCTAGTTGCTTCTGTAGCGACTACCGAAAAACATGAGTTTGATGCTCAAGAAATTATTGACCGTATGATGCTTGCTTTCTGTAACGAAACTGTTCGTTGCCTAGAAGACAACATCGTAGCGACTGCGTCTGAAGCAGACATGGCGATGATTATGGGTGTAGGTTTCCCTCCATTCCGTGGTGGTCCATGCCGTTACATCGACCAAACAGGTGTTGCTGAATACGTTGCGCTTTGCAATAAATATGCACACTTAGGTAAGGCTTATGAAGCGCCACAAATGTTGCGTGACATGGCTGCTAACAACAAAAAATTCTACGGTTAAGGAGCAACGTGAATGGCTACTTTAAATCCACGTGACGTTGTCATCGTTGATGGCGTACGTTCAGCAATGGGTAAAACCAAAAACGGTATGTTCCGCAATGTACGTGCCGACAGCTTATCTGCTGAATTGGTTCGTGCTTTAGTTGCTCGTAACCAGTTTGACACCAATGAAGTTGAAGACCTGATCTGGGGCTGTGTAAACCAGACTCTAGAACAAGGGATGAACATTGGCCGTAACATTGGCTTATTGGCTGATCTTCCAAAAACTGTGGCAGGTCAAACGGTAAACCGTCTTTGTGGTTCATCTATGCAAGCGCTTCATACTGCTGCTGCACAGATTGCAACCAACCAAGGTGATATCTTCATTATTGGTGGTGTAGAGCACATGGGTCACGTCGGTATGATGCACGGCATCGACCTGAATCCTGAAGCATCTAAACACTACGCTAAAGCATCGAACATGATGGGCTTAACTGCTGAAATGTTAGGTCGTATGAATGGTATTAGCCGTGAAGAGCAAGATGCGTTTGGTGTGGAATCTCACCGTCGTGCTTGGGCTGCAACGCAAGAAGGTCGTTTTAAAAACGAAATCGTGGGTGTTGAAGGTCACGATGCCAATGGTTTTAAAATCCTTTGCGACATCGACGAAGTAATTCGTCCCGATGCCAACCTTGAAGCATTCAAAGCATTACGCCCTGTATTCGATCCTAAAGGTGGTTCAGTAACAGCAGCAACATCTTCAGCTTTGTCTGATGGTGCGTCTGCAATGTTATTGATGTCTGCGGAACGTGCTCTTGCTTTAGGTCTTAAGCCACGTGCTGTGATTCGCTCTATGGCGGTTGCAGGTTGTGATGCTGCGATTATGGGTTATGGTCCAGTGCCTGCAACTCAAAAAGCGTTGAAACGTGCTGGTTTAACGATGGCAGATATCCAAACCATCGAATTAAACGAAGCATTTGCGGCTCAAGGCTTATCCGTCATGAAAGGCTTAGGCGTATATGACAAGCAAGACATCATTAACTTAAATGGTGGTGCGATTGCGTTGGGTCACCCATTGGGTTGTTCTGGTGCACGTATTACAACAACATTGTTGAACGTGATGGAACAGCAAGATACGCAAATTGGTCTTGCAACCATGTGTATCGGTTTGGGGCAAGGTATCGCGACCATTATCGAACGTGTTTAATACACTAATTTGATGTATAAAAATCCTCGCTTTGGCGGGGATTTTTTATTGCATAACATGAAGTCTCTATCTTTTATTGAAAAGCTTAAAATTCAAAAACACGATCTAGACAGAACAATACACAGCAAATTATGATCACCACTCCAATCAATAATAAGGTTTTAATAATGTTTAAAAATATGGCAGCTGATTTAATGGGAACCAGTGATATCGGTAAGATTATTGAACCTCAAGATTATGACAAAACAGATATTGATGACTATATTTTCCATGAAGATAACGAAAAAATTTTCTTTTTAATTAAAGCCAAGACAGATGAATATTGTTTCACTAACACTGCATTTATTCATCTTGATGGCACAAGTGCAGTCAGCAAAAAACGAACGCTACATCGCTATCCATATAAATATCATCAGATTAGTCGAGTTTTGCTTGAAACTGCTGGCACGGTTGATCGAGATGTGGAAGTAAAGTTCCAACTTGGCGGAACAAGCTATTCCATTGATATTGAAAAATCCCAAATTGATAAAGTCCGAGATTTATACAAAGCATTATTTAGTATTGGCGAAGCATGCAAAGAAATTGAACGTCAAACATCGACGCTCATGCAAACACAGCAAGCCGTGAATACTATGTTTTCTCTGCGTGAGCTGCCTGAACAAGTTGTACTTAACTTACCCGATATTATTTGCCAAACAACACTGCAAGTTGAAGAAAATCTGATTAAACGCCGTAAACAAATTGAGAACTATGATTTTTCAACAATTTTTGAACGCTATATCAAACAATAGAAAGATTCATCAGCTTAAAGAAGCTTAGGCGTTGATGAAGGTAATGGAACAACAAGATATGCAAATTGGGCTTGCGACCATATGTATCGGTTTGGGGCAAGGTATCGTGACCATTATCGAACGTGTTAAATACACTAATTTGATGTATAAAAATTCTCGCTTTGGCGGGGATTTTTTATTATGGTTCTCTCAAGATTTTATAAATATTAATTTTAAAGCTTAACAATAAAGTGAGCAGGAGAACTTGATGTTTTCATCACCAGTAAAAACGATCATCAGTGCAAGCATCATAGCGATACTTTTCACAGGCTGTGCCACCAAAACCCTGATGACCAAAGACAATAAAACCTATACCCGTTCCAACAAAGTCACTTTAGTCGAAGACCAAGTGGTGGCATTTGGCAAACCTGCCCAAGTACTCAGTACGCTACCCGCCAATAGTCTAGTGATTGCAGGGCAAAAGAATAGCTACATCTTGACCCAAGGCGGAACTCAGTTTGTCTCGCTGATCACCAAACTAGACCCGAAAAATATTCAAATGACCAAAGAACTCAGTTTCTATTCAGAGAAAAATGATGGTCATTTCACAGGTACACTGCCACTGTCTTATGTCAAACTCAAAGAAGACATCAGTAAAAAAGACCTCGAATTCTTTATAGAAAATGGGGCAAAAGAGTGTTCAACTTATAGTGATGAACGCATGAAGGCTCAACGCTTCTGTTTCGACGTTGCTTTGGCTGGTGTGGTCTACCCTGCCGCCAATAATCTCAATACTTTAAAAGCGTTGAGTAAGCCTTATCAAGTCAGCATTTATACCTATCAAGAGGAAAGCTACAAATCAAAATCAGGACTCAATCCTTTTGAAAAACTGGTGTTACTGCCTTTTGCTGTAGCGATTGATGTCGTCAGCCTGCCATTCCAAGCAGCCGAAAAAATCTTTGATTAATGTTATGAACAACGAGAAGTCCAAACTCAATGGATGGACTTCTAGAACCAGTGCCAACTGTTAAGCCCGTAACTCTGCCATCAACCATGCCATGTATTTTTCTTGATCCATAAAATCGGGGGCATTGCCTGTATCCAAACTGTAATACTGCCGATTAAACTCAATCACAATTTGTTCGGTATGGTGCCAATCTTCAATTAAACGGAAATATTGGCTAAAGAAGAAACGGTTTTTACCCCAGTTACTCAGACTTTCCAGTTTGGGATAGGCTTTATTTTGTAAAAATTCGACATACACCTGTTGAATATCATCAAAGACCTGAATGGTTTTCATTGCTGTACCTGCTTTAAATCTGATGCGTGAATGTGCTCAACAGTTCTAACTTAACGCAGTCATTTTAAAGTTATATGACACCAACTCAGTGCTTATTCATCTTTCTATTCAAGTGCTTGTTTATTTTGCTGCTGGATCTGTTGCATCTGTGCATTCAGTTTTAATACGTCCTGATACAGCGTATTAAATTGTTTTAAGGCCGCAGCATCATAAAACATGAAGGTATTATTTTTACTCTGCCAGCGGTTATTCTTTAACACCAAGAAAATTTGATCGGCTTTTTCAAGTACTTGTTTTTCAATTTCGAATAACGCTAAAGCCTCATTCTGCTTTTTACTCTCCCGCAAATTTTCTGCCAGTTGATGCCGATAACGCGATTGAATCGGCAGTTGTTTTGCTTGCTCTAGGGCATTTTGTTGTGCTTGTTCAATCTTGACCTGATACTCTGTCGCCAAGGCATGTGCTTGCTGCAACATTAAATCCGTTTCTTGATAATTCTGTTTTTTATCCTTGTTCAAGCGGTCAATATTTAAAAATTCATCCCAATCAATCGCTTTTAACTCACGCAAATAAGCATTCCGCGCTTCGGCACTTTGAATCATCTGGCTCAAAACAAAACTGGCCATGACTTTATAATCACCCTGTAAGCGTGCATCGGTCACATCGACGTTTATGGGCTTGTTCCAGTCTTTGGCTTGGGCGTAAATTAAATCGGTTTTTTCGTACAGCACCTTTTGATATTGTTCGAGTTGAGTCGCTTCTTTTTGTTGCTCGTAGTATTGATAAAATAATCCACCAAACACGACAGTTGTCGCTAATCCTAAAATCAGAAAAATACGTGGCATAGTTCGCTCCGATTCCCCGTTGTATCTATCATAACAAACATCAGAACATGCTGAATATTTCAGCATTTTTTTACATTTTAAAAAATATACGCTGCTGTAAATTCAGCCAAATTAACAATGGGTTACGGTCAAAATCCTGAACGTTTTATTTTGTATTTGGTGCGCGTGGTAATTGCGCATTTGGTTGATTACCCTGCATAAAATTATAATCGACTTGTCCAATAGAAATTTGTTCACGCACAATCTGGACATTTTTCGCATTCCGATCAATACCAAAAGGTTGCAACATAATATACAACCCCTCAGTCGGATCAGATGACTGTAAACCCGCGGCAATATTTAACACATGCTCGCGCAATAACGGGGGTAATGAATCTAGATCAGGTATTGCAGCAGGCGCTAAAACATCTAGATTGTGAACGAGGGTCGGATTAACCACAAAAGACTGGGTATCATCCTGTAATTGCATCATCCGATGCTGTAACGCTTTACGAATATTTTCATCCTGCTGATAAGGAATGAGGCCTGATTCTGCGCGAAGCTCTGACTCTGCCATGACTTTAAATGTCGGTAAGCTCACGATTTCACCGTTGGCTTGAACATCCATCGATATGAGGACCCAAATAAAAGAAAGCGCAGGAAGATATTTCAAAAAATTCATAAAACCATCCAAAAATTAGAGATATAAGCAGGATAATTCGATACATAGCCCCAAGCATATTGTATATTTTTTCAGCTACATCCAGTTTGCTTGTCAGATAAACGGTCAATTGTGGATGAGAGTGCACGATGCCCCTTGCATTCAACACAACGCTTTTTTTCATCTCATTTGCTTTAAATTCTAGGAATCATCCCCATCATTTTCTGAATTGCTATTGTTACTTTTTAGAGAAATTACATGCGTGTTGATATCTGGTCCGATGTCGTTTGCCCATTTTGCTATATCGGAAAAAAACGTTTAGAAGCTGCAGCGGAGCAAGCGGGCGTAGAACTGGAAGTGCATTGGCACAGTTTTGAACTTGATCCAGATGCTCCAGCACGCCAAGAAATTTCAAATTCTGAACGTCTAGCACAAAAATATGGTCGCACACTTGCCGAAGTCGAAGACATGCAACGTAATATTGCAGCGATGGCAGCAGCAGAAGGTATTGAGTTTAATTGGGAAAATGCCAATTCTGGCAATACCTTTAATGCACACCGTATTATCCACTTGGCGCAAAGCAAAGGCTTGGGTTCTGATGCCAAGGAAGCGTTCTTTTATAGCTATATGACCCAAGGTTTGCCGATTGGTGAACGTGAAACCATTGAAGACGTTGCTGCGCGTATTGGATTGAACCCTGTCGAAGTCGATGATGTACTCAATTCAGATGAATATGCAGACTTTGTCAAATTCGATCAGGAAGTCGCACGCGATCAACTCAAAGTCACAGGCGTACCTTTCTTTGTGTTTGATCAACGCGTTGCTTTAGCTGGTGCACAACCTCGCGAAGTCTTCTTACAAGTCTTAGAGAAAGCCATTGAAACAGCAGATGATGCCGATACAGCACCTGAAGCAAATCAATGTGATGTGGATGGACAATGTGATCCTGTCTCAGAACAACCGAAATAAGTCTTCCGTAATTTAACTGCTTCAGTTTTTAAACCACCTCCTAAGTGCAAACTTCGGAGGTTTTTTCTGCCGCAAATAAAAGTGCTCCTCTAAACAGCAGGTACAACCGAATCCATACGCAGTACACATTTTCATCAACAATCAAAACAATTCGCTTGCATAAAGTCAGCCTTGACTACACAGGAACATGACAGTTCTTACATAACATAGGGATAGGCTAGAACAGTACAGTTACTCATCCAACTTTTGGCGAGGTTTATATGAACCATCAAGCGACTCCAGATCAAACGATTGACTCACCTGCTACACAAGATTTTTCCCGTACCAGATCAACCCAAACAAAAAAGAAATCTCGTGTTTCGCCTGCTTTTGCAGGTGCTGTGATGGGTGCAATTGCGGGGCGTTTTCTTCCTAAACTTAGCCCTTTTTCGGGTGCAGTCATCGGGATTATGAGTGCAAAAATGTATCAAAAGCACCAGTCTAAACACCGTTAAATGTTTTATTTTTCACTATTTTTTTCACGACCACAAGATTGTCTTAATAGCTAAGGCAATCTTAGAGCAATAACTCTATTACATTGATTTAAAACAATAATTTGACTGAGCATTCATCTTTTTTGGGCTGAAATACACCCCATTTTGATCATTTTTTGATACCATTCATTTGCTTATTTTTTCTCCCTATCCATTTTGGATATTCTCTCTGTTATCAAGGTGATTTTTATGTCAATCATGAAATCTATTTTGGCTATTGCCGCGTTTGCTATTTCTGCTCAAGTTTCTGCACAAGTCGTTTATGTACCCAATTTCCCAGTGAAAAAAGAGGTGAAAGCACAAACTTCAACTGCAACACCAACTGAACAGATTGCTCAAGATGCATCTGTACCAGCAAAAGATGCTGCCTAAGACTCAGTTTTTCGTATGCTAAAAAACAGCCCTTAATCGGGCTGTTTTTTTTATTGTTGAGCGATGCATAAATATCTAAAACAAAAAGTAAAAATGTTGAAACGATCTGCCTTTTTCAACAACTGGCGTTGTTGTGATTCGGTTAAAATGAATTGTTACGAATAATTTTTAATCAAAACTTTTAAATAAATGTCATATTCACCTAAAAATGCGTCAAAGATGACAAAAATTTTCATGTTTTTTTCTGATAAATCCATATAATCAAGTGATCTAGAGGCATTAATCGAGGAATTTGATTTTATGTACATGCAAGATATTCAAGCACTGATTCAAGGAACAGTTCCCCCTCAAGCAATTAATTTGGATGAATTGATTGCCATGGCAGAACGCTATCCTCAACACACATCTACAGAATATAAATTGTTAGAAATAGCAGCCAATATTGTTTTGGCAAGTTATTTGGAAAAGGCTCAACAGCATCTATAAAGACCATCTATGAATGTTTTAGAAAAAGCCCATTTAGCCAAGGAATTACAAGGTCTTATTCATAGCTTAGACCAACGGTCTTTGTCATTTTATGAAATTGCAAAATCAAAATGTCGTCTAAAAGAAATTTTTTTACGTTGTGATGAACCTATTTTTAAAAAGCAAATTCTAAATTTTAAATCTTATATGCATCCCGAGCATGCAGCAGATGAGTTTGCTCAACATTCGTTATATAGACAAACCTTTCGTGGCGTATTTAAGCATGACTTAGCCTTAGAACAGGCACTTGAGCAGTACCCAGAAATGGGCTGGGCAATTTTACATCGTGCCAATTTAGGCTTTCAAATCTGGTATATCCCTGCTCCGCATCGTACTGCACTAATCAGTGACTGGGATGGGCTCGAACAGAATTATGCCTGGATGTTAGAACAACAAGAAATCTATGCGGCATTAAAAACGGATGCCGAGCTGAATCAATTGTCTGTCGAAACAGCTAAAAATTTTAAAACCAGTAAAAAAGGCTCTGTTTCATTTGCAAGTTCCAGAAAAGACGACAGCATCATTGCACCCCACACGGCCAATCGTCCCTTTTCTTTTGAACCACTCGCGCTACAGCAAAATTCTGCTTCCTCAACCGCCCCAATTCAGCCTCTGGAGTCAGATTCACCAAGCATCGCAATCCACACGCTTGAATTGAGTTCGAAAGATGATGATGCAGCACCCTCATTGTTCTCAACCAAAGCGGCAACAGTAACTCCACTGCCTAAAGCAGCGACTACGCCTCTCAACTCCAATCATTTGCTTCCACAAGTCGTTGAACTTGGACAGTGGAAATGTCGTTTAAGCGCGTTAGAATTCCCTCAAGCCCAAGAGTTAGCGCTTTGTAGCTTAACAGTGGAAAATGTGCCAGAAATCATGCCGTTACTTGAGATTATTATCTCGGTTTCGCAACTGCAACAGTATGTCAATCAACCCGTTTATTTAGCCGAGCAAATCAATGCTCAAGGATGCTTTGTTAAATATATCGTGATTTTAGGCGCAGAAGATCAATTACATGCCATACGTCTTGGTAATATTATCAGCCAACATTATGCCTACGAACTTGTGGCACTCAAACTCCTGCCGAATGAGCAATCACTCAAACAATGTAAAAATGCGGAGCAATTTTTCGAACTATATAGCGAACAAGCCGAATTGGTCTGGAACACTGAAACTTATCAACCGTTTATTCCTGCAAAATGTATTCAAAAGCATAAATTAATTGCATTTGAAGAAACTTCTGCCAACTACACAACCGCAATTATCTTGCTTAAAGAACGGCAGAAAATTCGTGTCATTCATGGTCAGGCTCGACTACAGTTATCGCGTGAAGAAATGGCTTATCCTTATATTCTCTTAGACCGCAATCAAGGTGTGTCATGGCAATTAATCCAAAGGATTATTCAAACGCTCCCCCAACCGATTTCGGCTTCAAAATTGCATGATGCCATTCAAATACACATTGGCAGTTAATTTATTTTATTTTGTAGCAAAAGCTTGATTTTCATCCCTAAAATTTACCAAACTTGGAAGGTAAATTTAGAATAAAAGAATGCCTACAATGAGAAAAACTTTTACACAGCCACTTGTGTTGATGGTTGCCTTGGGGATGGGCCATACTTCAAGCTGGGCAAATACGAGTGACGTACAAGACGTCTCCCCAGCTTCTCCCCCGTATAGCATAGAACAAGCACCTACTACGGAAGATAGCTTGCTCTATACTATTCCACGTTGGATTGATTCAGCCCCAACGGTTTTGCCAGAACAATCCGATGAACAAATTGTGCCTTCAACGATGGTCACAGAAAATCAAACTTGGATAGATCGTAAACAAAAGCTCATTCGCAACTGGGCTGATGATACCTCTGAGAACATTGATGGTTGGTTTGGTGAAAAAAATACCAACACTCCTGCTTCCGCAACCTTAAGGGTCCTGATTGATAACCGTTGGAACAAACATGATGAATACGACATTAAACCACGTATTCGCGGTAAGATCAGTTTGCCCAACTTAGAAAAAAAACTCAGTCTGGTTTTTGGTGATGACTCACTCGATAACGAATTGGCCAACAACGTGGCCATTACCAATGAGAATCCACCTAGCCCAGACAATGACAAAGCCTATGATCGGCGTCAAAACCGAGATGCCAACAGTTCATTGGCTTTACGTTGGTCAGATATTTCCAAACGCCTCCCATTTGAAACCGACTTTGATATCGGGGTTCGTTCTGGCGATGATATCTACCTCCGTTTGAAAGCCAAAAAAGATTGGACGCTAGAAAATGACTTTTTCTTTCATGCAGAACAGATTTACCGTTATGGTGTCGACAGCGAAAATTATTTAAGAACCAACTTAGAACTCACCCATGCACGACCAAATGAAGCATTTCTAAGGGATCAATTCAGCTTAACCTATGCCGATATGCAGCAGGATGATTTGAACTGGGACAACTATGCTTTTCGCCAACATCAATTCTTCCAGGGCAACCAGTTTAACTATGGGCTCTACACAGGTGGCTATTTGGATAATTCAGATTTACGTCTGAATAGTTGGGGACCCTTTATTTCGTGGCGGCAGCCTTTATGGCGTGAATGGTTCTATGTGCAAACCGATATCAATTATTACAATGATCATCGTGCAGACCGTAGTCATTATTTAAGTACTTTATTACGCTTAGAAGCACTCTTTTAACCCAATTGTGGATAACTTCTCTGTTATCCACAAAAGTGTCTTATTAAAAAAGGCAACCGATAACAGGTTGCCTTTTTGCATCAGTCCTTATCTTATTTAAGTAATAACTGATTAATACGCTTCACATACTCAGCAGGATTTTCAGGTAAACCCCCTTCTGCAATTACCGCCTGATCAAAGATCACATTAGCGAGATCTTCAAAATGGCTTGTACCATCCAGTTTTTTCACCAGTGGATGCTCAGGGTTAATTTCCAGAATTGGCTTGCTTTCAGGCACTGCCTGACCCGCTTGTTTCAACATACGGATGAGTTGTGGCGAAAGCTCACCTTCACTGGTTACCAAGCATGCCGGTGAATCCACTAAACGCGTGGTCACACGGACTTCTTTGGTTTTTGCTTTTAAAGCATCCGACAATTTGTCTACGACAGGTTTAAATTGTTCAGCAGCAGCTTCAAGTGCTTTCTTCTCTTCCGCATCTTGCAAGTCACCTAAATCCACCGCACCTTTAGATACGTTTTGCATTGGCGTACCATCAAAGTCTTGGACAAAATTCATTGCCCATTCGTCCACACGGTCTGCCATTAACAACACTTCAATGCCTTTTTTCTTGAACAACTCTAATTGTGGCGAGTTCTTCGCAGCATTCAAACTATCCGCGGTCACATAGTAAATGGCTTTTTGCCCTTCTTTCATGCGCGCTTTGTAGTCTGCTAAAGAGGTACTGATGTCGTCATTGGTTGAAGTCGCAAAACGTAATAACTTTAAGATGCGCTCACGATTACCAAAGTCTTCACCCAAGCCTTCTTTCAAGACCGAACCAAATTCAGCATAGAAAGTTTTAAATTTCTCTTGGTCTTTTTCATCTTCCGACTTCGCCAGACCATCTAGCACTGTCAAAATACGGCGGGCATTACCTTCGCGGATGGTACGGACATCTCGGCTTTCTTGTAACAATTCACGGCTGACATTCAGCGGTAAATCTGCACTATCCACCACACCTTGCACAAAACGAAGATAATTTGGAATTAAATTATCTGCATCATCCATAATAAAGACACGCTTCACATACAGCTTGATCCCTGCTTTAGCCTCACGAGTGAAAATATCGTGCGGTGCCTTGCTTGGAATGTACAGTAATTGCGTATATTCAGTACTACCTTCGACACGGTTATGTGCCCATGCCAATGGAGCGTCAAAATCATGACTTAAGTTCTTATAAAACTCGATGTATTGCTCTTCAGTGACTTCATTTTTACTGCGTGTCCATAAAGCACTGGCCGAGTTAATCGCTTCCCATTCATCGGTTTTGACCATCTGACCGCCTTTCGGTGTTTCACCTTCGGCTACTTCTTCTTCCTGCCAAACCTCTTTTTGCATTTCAATTGGCAGGCTAATATGGTCGGAATATTTGTTAATGATTTGCTTAACTTTATAACTTTCTAAATAATCTAAAGCATCTTCACGTAAGTGCAAAATAATGTCTGTACCACGGGTTGCTTTTTCAATTTGCTCAACTTCAAAGTCCCCTGTACCACCACTGATCCAGCGTACCGCTTCATTCTCAGGTGTACCTGCGTGGCGCGATTCAACCGTAATCTTATCCGCAACAATAAAGCCCGAATAGAATCCGACACCAAACTGACCAATCAACTGTGCATCGGCTTTTTGATCGCCCGTCAACTTCGACATAAAGTCCTTGGTGCCCGACTTAGCAATCGTTCCAAGGTTATCAATCGCTTCTTGTTGTGTCAGACCAATACCGTTATCAGAAATAGTCAGTGTTTTTTGTTCTTTATCTAAAATGACCCGCACATGTAAATTTGGGTCATTTTCATAAAATTCAGGGTGATTAATACCTTCAAAACGCAGTTTATCGCAGGCATCCGAAGCATTCGAAATTAACTCACGCAAAAAGATTTCTGGATTTGAATAAAGTGAGTGAGTCACCAAATGGAGTAATTGCGCTACTTCAGCCTGAAAGCTATGTTTTTGTGTATTGTGTTCGTTCATACAACCTTCCTCGAATTCATTCACACAGTGTTTTTATCAGATGCTTAATGAATTGGAGTGACTCGATGATTTTTCAATAGCAAGTGTTCTTTTTTTAATCATTTATATTTTTTAATACGGTCCACGTTGATAAATCTGCTGTAAATATAAATCCAATCGTTGCTGCCGCATGGCATACACATCGTTTAAACAACGCAGATTATCGCGACATTGGTCACGTAAACGCAGCCATTTCACTTGCTCATCCTGAATCACAGAACGTGTTCCCATAGGCACCAACCGTTTTAAAATATTATAACTTGTTGCCATTTTCACATCGGCATCATTCAAGCTAAGCTGGTTACAAATCTTGTGTTCAGTCACGGTTGCTGCACGTGCACAATCAAAACTGGCAGCATAGCTTCCCATTGCAGTTAATGAAGACAATATTAATAAAGTTATTTTTAAAATTCTCATGTTTAAACACTCTATTTTTTATTCAATTTAAACAAAATCAGTAGGATAAAGTGTAATCTTTTGCGTCTGCACAGTGAAAGATTGTTGCAGATATTTAAATAAAGAACATAAAAAAACCCCATCAAAAGATGAGGTTTTAGCGCTGTTATTATTATTCTTATTTTTATTACTTAGAATTTATAGCTATAGCCGATGGTATAAACCACTGGATCAATATTTAAATCAAATTTACTTTTACCTACCGCCTGAGCAGTCGCATCATCCAATGTAACTTCTGGGCTCAAATCGGCATAACGCACATCTAAATATACGCCCCAATTTTTCGCATCTGCTGGTTGGAAATTAAACCCAATTTGACCTGCAAAGCCATAATCGTTTTTAACGTCTTTTGCAACCCCTTCTTCATCCCAAGCAATAAATGCAGTACCACCTACCCCAATATATGGTGTGAAACGAGTTGAGTTTTTAAAGTTATATTTTGCCGTAATAGTTGGCGGTAAATGTTTCACCTTCGCCACTTTGCTGCCATTTAAAAGCACATCATGATTAAATGGAGTTGCCAATAATAATTCAGCAGAAATAGGTGTATCACCAAAGAAATATTCAATAGATGGTGTAAAACCGAACTCGTGATCTGCTTCAACCAAAAGGCCTGGCGCCAAAGTCGAATCGCCAGTTGGAGAAAGTACTGAAGCTCCTACTTTTGCCTGCCAGCCACCTGCCATCGCAGATGCAGAAAACCCCAATAATGCAATAAGTGCAGCTTGTTTTAACATATTAAACAACCCTTTTTATAATAAAAAACCTAACGCTTAATTAATATTAAACAAGACTGTTATTAATATGCAACACTTATTAAATAATATAAATACAACTTATTTCAAACCACTGATTAATAATGTTATTTATTTTAATTTGACTAATATGGTTGGTATTTAAAACCAACCATATTAATCAGATATTTATTATTATATTCAGAGCATATTACTCAAGTTTTTAATATAACCACACATATTAATATATTTTAAATATACCTTATAATCCATTAAAATAAAATAGATTAAAATCTCAGAATTTAATTAAAGCACCATGGCTGCAATCCAACCAAAGACCAACAAAGGAATATTAAAATGAATAAACGTTGGCACTACACTATCTCGCATGTGATCGTGTTGACCATCCATATTTAAACCTGAGGTTGGGCCTAATGTTGAATCTGATGCTGGGGAGCCTGCGTCACCCAGCGCTGCAGCCGTTCCAATAATCGCAATCGTCGCTGATGGACTAAAACCAAACTGTAGACATAAAGGAACATAAATAATTGCTAAAATCGGCACTGTCGAGAAAGAGGAACCAATCCCTAAGGTAATCAATAAGCCAATCAGTAGCATAAGGAAAGCAGCAAGTGCTTTACTGTTACCAATCCACTCAACAGATGCTTCAACTAAGGCAGGAACCTGATTGGTCGCTTCAATCACTGCTGCAAAGCCTTGTGCGGCAATCATAATAAAGCCAATTAAAGCCATCATACGCATACCACTAATGATGACATCATCCGCTTCTTTCCACTTGAAAATGCCCGCACAGCTTAAAATAGCAACCCCGACTAGACCTGCGAGAATCATGGAGTCCGAATAGAGCTGCACAGCCAGCGTCGCAATCACTGCAAATGCTGCCATCCACAAGGTAAATTGTGCGATTTGCGGTTTACCATCATGGCTTTGATTCACATCCGATGAAATACGGTGAAGGGTATTACCGACTTCTAAATTTTCATATACACGTGGTTTTCGATAGCTAAAAAAGACTGCGATCAATAAACCCAAGAACATTCCAGCCACGGGAATAATCATCGCATGTGGAATTTGCTCATTGGTGATGGAAAAACCATAAGGCTTACCAAAGGTATTGATGTTATGTGCCAAAATGTCATTTAAGAAAATAGCACCGAAACCAACGGGCAAACACATATAGGTTGCGACTAAACCAAACGTCAGCAAACATGCAACTGCACGTCGGTCTAAATTTAAGTGGTTAAATACACTTAATAGCGGTGGAATCAATACTGGAATAAAAGCGATATGCACAGGAATTAAATTCTGTGAAAATACTGCTGCTAAAGCCACGGTAAAAAAGATCACATATTTCACTTTGGTTTGTGCCTTGTGATCCGCTTCGTTCTTCACCGTTTTAATTAATTTATAAGCCAGTAAATCAGGTAAGCCTGAACGTGCCAAAGCCAAGGCAAATGCGCCTAATATGCCATAAGCCAAAGCAATTTTTGCCCCGCCTCCTAGTCCATTGTTAAAAGCATCCAAGGTACCTTGTAAGCCTAAACCAGCCAATAAACCTCCTGTAACTGCACCAGTGACCAATGCAAATACCACAGGAACACGAGCCAAAGACAGTCCAAACATGACTGTAATAGCAGCAATAATCGCGAACATAACAAACAAGTATGAGAAAAAAGAAGCATTCTAACAGAGTTAAAACTGAAAATTACTTCTCTTTCTCATGCTGCTCGAAGAACAGGAATACAAAGCAAGTGACGGTTTAACTGCTGAGTTGATTACGTTCGATAAAGCGCTGAATATACGAAGCCACTTGCTCAGGCTGACTCAAAATTGCCCAATGGTTTGCATCTAAATCGACCCGCTGAAAATCAGGACTCCATTTTGGTATTTCATCAATCAGTGCTGGGCTGACAAACTTATCTTTTTTCAACACAATGGCTTGTACCGCACATTGGGCAAAACGTTGTCGCGGTTTACTGAGTCGAGGCAGAAAATTCGCCCGATACAGCCCTACGCCATACTGACCATCTTTGGCAATATGTGTATTTAATGGCAAGTCCTGAGTTTGTTCCAACTTTTGTAGCACTTGCCCCCAATGTTTAGGTTTGAAGAATCGCCAGAGCGTAGGTGCTACAAATGGTAAATGAAATGCCATGATGTACCATGACTTACCCAGTTGTTTTAAAAACTGTTGTGGCTGTGTCTTAAATTGCTCACGCATCCAAAAAGCGGCGTGGTCTAAACATGGTCCAGAAATGGTGGTGTAGGATAAAATCCGCTGCCCAAAGTGCTGATCTGTAACCGACTCCCAAGATTGTATAGATCCCCAATCATGTGCAGCCAAATGAAATTCACGTTCTGGAAGTACCGCATCGACCACCGCCTGCAAATCTGCTGAAAGTTGCGACAATGCGTAAGCCTGAATGGATTTGGGTACAGAAGATTGCCCTGCGCCACGCACATCATAGGTAATGATATAAAACTGGTTGGCCAATAACCGAATTACAGGTTCCCACACTTCCTGATTATCTGGATAACCATGCACCAAGACTAAGGCAGGGTTGCGCACCTCTCCCCATGCTTTGACATAAAGGCGCTGCTGATCGGTGGTTTTTACCCATTGGGTTTGGACTTGCATATTGTGTTTCCTTTTTGTTTTATCGTAATTTTTCTACAATCAGACGAGCTACCGTCACTTCATTTGCTTTTTTTGGGTGTCAGGTTAAGATGAGATCAGACTTTAAGAAAAATATTTTGCATCATGAGTGTTCTCAAAAGATTACAAAGCGTTCCAGTCATCACTAAATTTATTTTGAATCGTTACGCTCCCTATCGGGGTGCTGGTATTCAGGTCGAAAAGATTGACTTTCCCAACTACCATATTCGGGTCAAAATGCTCCTGACACGCAAGAACCAAAATATTGTTGGGGTACATTTTGGCGGCAGTCTCTATTCGATGATTGATCCATTCTACATGTTGTTGCTGATGCATCACCTTGGCTCAAAATACATCGTCTGGGACAAAGCTGCCAAGATTCAGTTTTTATCCCCTGGGCGTGGCACTGTCTATGCAGATATTCGAATTGATGCAGCAGAAATTAAACAAATCAAAACTTTGGCAGAAGACTATTCTGCAGTAAATCGTATTTATCAGTTAAGTATTTATGATGAAACTGGAGTTCGCATTGCTGAAGTAGAAAAAACGGTCTACATTCGACGTAAAAAAGCTAAACCCGATTTAAAATAAAAAAGGCGCTATATTCAGCGCCTTTTTTCAATCCTTCAAATCTCAAATGCGATGCAAAAGAGATTTAACGATTATTGTTTTCTATTGCTGCACCCGCACCACCACCAATCGCACCACCAATTGCAGCACCAGCATCGCCACCAAATACCGACTTACCAATAACAGCACCTACACCTGCACCTACACCACTATACGTTGCATTCTTGGTCGAACCACTTTGGGATTTACTTCCTACCGCGGCACCAGCACCTGCACCCAAGGCTGCACCTGTACTTCCACCTACACGACTACCAACACTACCACCTACAGCACCACCTAAGGCGGCTGCACCCACACGCTGCTCAGATGCAGACATATTGCTACATCCTGTGAATACGAATGCAGAAACTGTTGCAATAATGGCTAAATTCATCAATTTTTTCATGAGAGTATCTCCTTTTCCCATTACCTTAGTGCCTACTTTATGGAAGCATTAAGGAGTGAAGATGAAGTTTTATAAAAAAATCCCCGTAAAATTACGAGAATTTTGTAACCTCAAAACTGAAAAAGTTTATCCCCTACTACTCATTTTTAATGACCACTACATCTTTAGTGGTTTTACCATCATTTTGAATCACGGCATGGGTTGCACTTTTACTATGCTCATGATTTTGAATCTGATTAAGTTTCAAATTCTTCTGCACAGGCTCTTGCCCTTTTTTAAACTCAATTCCAGAAGCATCTAGCTGCTTAGCTTCAGCAACCACTTCCCCATCTCTCATCACTTTTGAATCCACTTCAATTTTAGAAGTTGGAACAATCACACCGCCCTGTTGTACAACAGGTGTTCTCATTTTCTCATCGGAAAATTCAGCCTTGTCATCTACAATGACCACATCACGCGCAACAACATCCTTACCCTTATTCGTCACTTCAAAAATAGTGGCATTCACAGTACGTACCGGCTCTCTACCTGGCAGAGTCCGAATAACTTGAGTTTTTACAATAGGAACTACAGCTTTATCTTCAATCACAATTGTGTTGGGCATTGGTGCTGCAAATGATGAACTCGCTGCCATCATCCCAATCATACTTAAAAATATTTTTTTGTTAAAATTCATACTATTATACCTTGTTCTTAATTATCGATTTACGTTTAATCATAGAGCTTTAAGCATTTTATTATGTGATTTTTTTTAGTTTTTCTGCTTCAAAATGTAAAAAAGCCACCCGAAGGTGGCTTTTCATCAGGGTTTAAGGACTAATTAAAGACCATTAAACTCATCACTAAATGCTTGGCTCAGTGCTTGGTCTACATCAGAGAAGTCATTGTGAAGCTCAAGCTCTGCAGCTTCAGATTCTTGACGACGACGCTCTAAGTGATATGCCAAACCTGTACCTGCAGGAATCAAACGACCTACAACTACGTTCTCTTTCAAACCACGTAAATCATCTTCTTTACCTGTTACAGCAGCTTCAGTTAACACACGTGTTGTTTCCTGGAACGATGCAGCAGAGATGAACGAGTCAGTAGAAAGCGACGCTTTGGTAATACCCATCAACTGGCGTTCAAACTTCGCAGGGAACTTATTCTGCGCAAGCACAGCTTGGTTTTCACCCATAACACGGATGTAATCCACTTGTTCGCCTTTGATGAAGCTAGTATCACCACCATCAGTGATATCAACTTTACGCAACATTTGACGTACGATCACTTCAATGTGCTTGTCATTGATTTTTACACCTTGCAGACGGTATACGTCTTGAACTTCGTTCACGATGTAGTTAGTCAACGCAACTTCGCCTTTCAAGCGTAAGATGTCATGTGGGTTTTGCGGACCATCAGAAACAGTCTCACCACGGTTCACATGTTCACCTTCGAACACGTTCATGGTACGCCATTTTGGAATCAGTTCTTCGTAGATCTCAGAACCATCATCTGGTGTAATCACTAAACGGTTCTTACCTTTAGTCTCTTTACCAAAGCTTACAACACCTGAAATTTCAGCAAGAATTGCATGCTCTTTCGGTTTACGTGCTTCGAACAAGTCAGCTACACGTGGTAGACCACCGGTAATGTCACGCGTACGTGAAGTTTCTTGAGGTACACGACCAATAACATCACCCACACCAATTGTTTCGCCATCACGGACAGAAAGAATGGTGTTTTGTGGTAGGAAGTAGAACTGTTCACCACCATCCGTCGTATCAAGAACAACCGCAGGACGTAAATCTTTACCAGAAGCAGGACGTGCTGTTACAGGCAAGATTTCAACAGTCGTCATACCTGTTGCATCATCAGTCTTAGAAGTTGCTGTTACACCGTCAGCGATCTGGCTGAAACGGATTTTACCTGCAACTTCTGTTACTAATGGATGTGTATGTGGATCCCAAGTCGCTACGATACCACCTGCTTCTACAGCTTCGCCATCTTTCAACAAGATTGACGCACCGTACGGCAGTTTATAACGCTCACGCTCGCGACCTAAGTCATCTGCAATACCGATTTCACCTGAACGTGAAACAGAAACCAAGTGACCTTTAGCATGTTGTACAGTTTTCACGTTATGGAAACGTACAGTACCTTTGTTACGTACTTGTACACTGTTTGCGGCAGAAGTTCGGCTCGCTGCACCACCCACGTGGAAGGTACGCATGGTTAACTGTGTACCTGGCTCACCAATCGATTGAGCAGCCATTACACCCACAGATTCACCTGGGTTCACCAAGTGACCACGCGCCAAGTCACGACCATAACATTTCGCACACACGCCAAATGTAGATTCACAGTTTACAACTGAACGGACTTTAACTTCATCGACACCTGCTTCTTCAAGGAAGTTTGCAAGTTTTTCGTCAATTAAAGTGTTACGTGGCAAGATAACGTCGTCAGAACCCGCTTTCTTCACGTCTTCTGCAACCACACGACCCAATACTCGAGTACCTAAGTTCTCGATCACGTCACCGCCCTGAATGAACGGAGTCATCACAAGACCGCCCAAAGTACCACAATCAGGCTCAGTAATAACTAAATCTTGTGCTACGTCTACCAGACGACGGGTTAAGTAACCAGAGTTCGCCGTTTTCAATGCTGTATCGGCCAAACCTTTACGCGCACCGTGCGTCGAAATAAAGTACTGAAGTACCGTTAAGCCTTCACGGAAGTTCGCCTTAATTGGCGTTTCAATGATCGAGCCATCTGGTTTTGCCATCAAACCACGCATACCCGCTAACTGACGAATCTGAGCTGCCGAACCACGGGCACCTGAGTCAGACATCATGTAGATACTGTTGAATGATTTTTGCTTCTCATCTTCACCCTGTTTATTTTTCACAGTGGTGTAAGACAAGTTGTCCATCATCGCTTTCGCAACTTGGTCGTTAGTACGTGCCCAGATATCGACAACTTTGTTATAACGCTCGCCCGCAGTTACAAAGCCTTGTTCGAACTGTTGTTCAATTTCACGAACTTCAGTTTCTGCTTTGTCAATAATCACTTGCTTCGTCGGCGGAATAACCATGTCTTCCATACCTACCGATACGCCTGAACGTGTCGCTTGACGGAAACCAAGGTACATCAATTGGTCAGCAAAGATAACAGTATCTTTTAGACCCAATTTACGGTAGCAAGAGTTGATTAACTTCGAGATGTTTTTCTTGGTCATCTCAACGTTGATTTGTTGGAAATCCATACCTTCAGGCACAACTTCCCAAAGTAAGCAACGACCCGGTGTTGTATCTACAACGATGGTTTGCTGTTCACGGTTACCATTTTCATCAATGACAGTTTGATGTACACGTGCTTTAACGCGAGCGTGTAATGCAACCTGACCTGTCGCCAATGCACGGTTAACTTCATGCGTATCCGCAAACACCATGCCTTCACCTTTGGCATTGATTGCATCACGCGTGATGTAATACAAGCCCAATACAACGTCCTGAGATGGAACGATGATTGGTTCACCGTTTGCAGGTGACAAGATGTTGTTGGTCGACATCATTAACGCACGCGCTTCTAATTGAGCTTCGAGTGTTAATGGTACGTGTACCGCCATTTGGTCACCGTCGAAGTCGGCGTTAAACGCAGCACAAACGAGCGGGTGTAAACGGATTGCCTTACCTTCGATTAGAATCGGTTCAAATGCTTGAAGACCCAAACGGTGAAGTGTCGGTGCACGGTTCAACATCACTGGATGTTGACGAATAACCGATGCAAGAACGTCCCAAACTTCTGGAGTCTCGCGCTCAACCATTTTCTTCGCAGCTTTAATGGTTGTTGCCTGACCTGACGCTTGTAATTTCGCGAAAATAAACGGCTTGAACAATTCAAGTGCCATTTTCTTCGGAAGACCACATTGGTGCAAACGTAAGTTAGGACCTACAGTAATTACCGAACGACCCGAATAGTCAACACGCTTACCAAGTAAGTTTTGACGGAAACGACCTTGTTTACCTTTGATCATGTCTGCCAAAGATTTCAATGGACGTTTGTTCGAACCAGTAATTGCACGACCACGACGACCATTATCAAGCAACGCATCTACAGACTCTTGTAACATACGTTTTTCGTTACGTACGATGATGTCTGGTGCAGCAAGATCAAGAAGACGCTTCAAACGGTTGTTACGGTTAATGACACGACGGTAAAGATCGTTCAAGTCAGACGTCGCGAAACGACCACCTTCAAGTGGAACCAACGGACGAAGATCTGGTGGAAGTACAGGAAGTACGTTCATCACCATCCATTCTGGCTTGTTGTTCGACTCTTTGAATGCTTCCATCAACTTCAAGCGCTTAGACGCTTTCTTCAACTTCGTTTCAGAAGTTGTTTGTGGAATCTCTTCACGAAGACGAGAAATCTCAGCTTCAAGATCGATATCTTTCAGCAAGTCTTGAACCGCTTCCGCACCCATTTTTGCAGTGAATTCATCACCGTGTTCTTCTAACGCATTGAAGTATTCTTCATCGTTAAGAAGTTGGTATTTCTCAAATGGAGTCATACCTGGGTCAGTGACTACATAAGATTCGAAATACAATACGCGTTCGATATCACGTAGCGTCATATCAAGAAGTAAGCCAATACGGCTTGGTAAAGATTTTAAGAACCAGATGTGCGCAACTGGAGAAGCGAGTTCGATGTGACCCATACGCTCACGACGAACTTTCGCAGTTGTAACTTCAACGCCACATTTTTCACAAATGACGCCTTTGTATTTCATACGCTTGTATTTACCACACAAGCATTCGTAATCTTTGACTGGACCAAAGATTTTGGCACAGAATAAACCATCACGTTCTGGCTTGAACGTACGATAGTTAATTGTCTCTGGCTTTTTCACTTCACCGTGAGACCATGACTTAATCATTTCTGGTGACGCAAGACCAATACGGATGCGATCAAACTCTACAGGAGCATGACCGTCTGAGTCCGTCTTTTTGCGCATGATATCGAGCAAGTCTTTCAATTTTTTTCTCCGTGTGTCGAGGAGATTTTCACTTCTCGACTGGGTCACAAATATTGTTTTTTCACTGAACAGGGAATCTCAAAAAATCCCCCTAAGTCCCCCTTTACTCAGGGGGATTTCTCCCCTCTTTCTTAAAGAGGGGTCGGGGGAGATTTCTTAGTCACCATTTTTCAGTTCAATGTTGATACCTAAAGAACGGATCTCTTTGGTCAATACGTTGAACGATTCAGGCATACCTGGGTCCATATAATGGTTACCATCTACAATGTTCTTATAGATACGAGTACGACCTTCAACATCATCCGACTTCACAGTAAGCATTTCTTGCAGTGTATAAGCTGCGCCGTAAGCTTCAAGTGCCCAGACCTCCATCTCACCGAAACGCTGACCACCAAACTGAGCTTTACCACCCAATGGCTGTTGCGTTACTAATGAGTAAGAACCAGTAGAACGCGCATGCATCTTGTCGTCAACCAAGTGGTTCAACTTGAGCATGTACATATAACCTACAGTTACAGGACGGTCGAAACGTTCACCTGTACGTCCATCATATAATACGGTTTGACCCGAGCGTGGAATTTCAGCCAGCTCTAGCAACTCTTTGATTTGAGCTTCTTCAGCACCATCAAATACAGGAGTAGCTAAAGGCACACCAGCGCGTAAATTACCCGCCAAGATTAGAATCTCGTCATCAGTTAAGCTGTCTAAATCTTCTTGCTGACCGCCCACTTTGTTGTAGATCTTGTCTAGGAAAATACGTAGTTCAGCAATTTCACGCTGTTGTTTGAGCATCTTATCAATTTGCTCACCCAAACCTTTCGCAGCCATACCCAAGTGAGTTTCAAGAATCTGACCCACGTTCATACGTGACGGTACACCCAATGGGTTCAATACGATATCGACTGGTACACCATTGGCATCATGTGGCATGTCTTCAACTGGCAAGATGTTAGAAACAACACCCTTGTTACCGTGACGACCCGCCATCTTATCACCAGGCTGGATACGACGTTTAACCGCAAGGTAAACCTTCACAACTTTCAATACGCCAGTTGTAAGTTCGTCACCTGTAGAAAGTTTGCGTTTTTTCTCAGCAAATTTCTCGTCAATTTCGAAGCTCTTCTCTTTCAAGAACACTTGAATTTGCGTTAAACGCTCAGCAATGGCTTCATCACTTGGCTGGATTTCAAGTAAATCAACCAACTCTAAGCCAGACAACATATCCTCAGACATTTTGTCGCCACGTTTTGTACCGCCACCGCCATTCGACTCTTGACCTGTCAACAAGCGAACAACACGTTCACGTGCTGCTTCTTCGAAGATTTTGTATTCTTCTTTCAAGTCTTTACGGTAAGCATCTAATTGAGCTTTTTCAATTGCTTGTGCACGTTCATCTTTTTCAAGACCGTCACGTGTAAACACTTGAACGTCAATCACTGTACCTTTGGTGCCAGATGGAACACGTAAAGAAGAGTCTTTAACGTCAGCCGCTTTTTCACCAAAAATTGCGCGAAGCAGTTTTTCTTCTGGTGTTAATTGCGTTTCACCTTTAGGCGTTACTTTACCGACTAGAATGTCACCCGCAGCAACTTCAGCACCGATATATACGATACCTGATTCATCTAGCTTAGACAGTGCAGCTTCACCCACATTCGGGATATCAGCAGTAATTTCTTCAGCACCCAATTTGGTATCACGTGCAACACACGATAATTCTTGGATATGAATCGACGTTAAGCGATCTTCTTGAAGTACACGCTCAGAAAGCAAGATCGAGTCTTCATAGTTATAACCGTTCCATGTCATGAACGCGACGCGCATGTTTTGACCTAGCGCAAGTTCACCACCATCAGTTGATGGACCGTCAGCCAATACATCACCACGAGCAACTTTGTCACCCATGCGAACAACAACGTTTTGGTTGATACATGTATTTTGGTTAGAACGTGTATATTTGATGAGGTTGTAGATATCTACGCCCGCTTCACCCGCAATCATTTCTTCTTCGTTTACACGAATCACGATACGAGAAGCATCCACGTATTCAATCGCACCACCACGGTTTGCGATAACACACACACCTGAGTCACGCGCTACGTTTGCTTCCATACCAGTACCAACAAGCGGCTTGTCAGCCAATAATGTTGGAACAGCCTGACGCTGCATGTTCGAACCCATTAATGCACGGTTCGCATCATCGTGTTCAAGGAATGGAATCAGTGATGCAGCAACAGAAACAACCTGCTGAGCAGATACGTCCATATGCGTCACTTTTTCAGGCGGCATACGTACGAAATCACCTTGGTGACGTACAGAAACAAATTCTTCAGTCAAATGATTCTCTGCATCAACTGCAGAGTCGGCTTGTGCAATGACTGTGCCTACTTCTTCAATCGCAGATAAGTATTCAACTTCATCCGTTACACGACCATCAACAACTCTACGGTATGGAGTTTCCAAGAAACCGAAGTTATTACATTTTGCATAAACAGATAGCGAGTTGATCAAACCAATGTTTGGACCTTCAGGCGTTTCAATCGGACATACACGACCATAGTGAGTTTGATGTACGTCACGTACTTCAAAGCCCGCACGTTCACGTGTTAAACCACCAGGACCAAGCGCCGATACACGACGTTTGTGCGTAATCTCAGACAATGGATTGTTTTGGTCCATAAACTGAGACAATTGGCTTGAACCAAAGAATTCTTTGATTGCAGCTGCAACTGGTTTCGCATTGATTAAATCTTGCGGAGACAAGTTGTCTGCTTCTGCTTGGCTTAAACGTTCTTTTACAGCACGTTCAACACGAACCAAACCAACACGGAATTGGTTTTCTGTCATTTCACCAACAGAACGAACACGACGGTTACCCAAGTGATCGATATCATCGACTTCACCTTTACCGTTACGAATTTCAACCAATGTTTTTAATACATCAGTGATATCGCTGTTCGAAAGAATGCCTTCAACTTCACGTGACTTCTGGTCAGTTCCCACTTCGTAAGGACGACCCAAACGACGGTTAAACTTCATACGACCTACTGGCGATAAATCATAACGCTCAGAAGAGAAGAACAAGTTATTGAATAGGTTTTCAGCAGCTTCTTTTGTTGGTGGCTCGCCTGGACGCATTACTTTGTAGATTTCAACAAGCGCTTCTTCACGACCTGTTGTTGTATCTGCACGTAAAGAATCTGCAATGAATGAACCACGGTCAATGTCATTCGTGAACAGCATATTGAACTGTTTCACGCCGCCTTCAGCCAATTTCACCATAATTTCATGGCTTAATAAGGTGTTCGCAGCGATGACGTCGCCATCACGTAAAGTGATATCTTCAGCAGTGATACGCTCATATAAGTATTCATCTGGAACAGAAAGCTTAGTTAAGCCTGAAGCTTCCATTTGACGTACATGACGCGCGTTAATACGTTTACCTTGCTCAACAATCACTTTACCTTCATTATCGGTAATGTCGAATTGTGCCATTTCGCCACGCAGGCGTTCTGGAACAAGGTCAATCTGGTAGCTACCCATATCTAAATAGACAGGTACTTTCTCGTAGAATAAGTCTAGAATTTGTTCGTTGCTATAACCCAATGCACGAAGTACCACAGTCGCAAGCAATTTACGACGACGGTCAATACGAACATAGACTAAATCTTTCGCATCAAATTCAAAATCTAACCATGAACCACGGTAGGGAATAATACGTGCTGAATAAAGCACTTTACCGCTTGAGTGAGTTTTACCCTTATCATGATCAAAGAACACGCCAGGTGAACGATGTAACTGAGATACGATTACACGCTCAGTACCATTAATAACGAATGTCCCGTTATCCGTCATGAGTGGCATTTCACCCATGTACACTTCTTGCTCACGCACGTCTTTGATTGATTTCGTTTCACGATCTTTAATGATCAAACGAATTTTTACACGCATTGGTGCCGCATAAGTTGAGCCACGAAGAATACATTCGCGAACATCAAACTCCGGCTTACCAAGGCTATACTCAACAAATTCTAGAGCAGCATTGCCAGAATAACTTTCTATAGGAAAAACTGAACGAAATGCGGCTTGGAGACCGATATCTTCGCGGTTTTTTGGTGATTTGCCATCTTGCAAGAACGTTCTGTACGAGTCGACTTGAATCGCGAGCAAGTACGGAGCATCCATAACACTAGGCAATTTACCAAAATTCTTACGGATCCGTTTCTTTTCGGTATATGAGTATGCCATCTGGAGTCCTCGGAAAGTAAACTAAACCCGCCTGCAGAACGGGTTTAGAAGGAATTACGCAGGCCGATATGGCCACCACTGTTTACAAATGCTGCAATTTTTAGTGGTATTAAAACGCTTAACAATATTTTTTGAATAGAAAAATATTGGTAAGCGTTTAAAATTTATCTTTATTGTTTAAATTTGATGGTTTTTAAATCAATCAAATTAAAGTCGAGCCGATTATTGTAACGCAAAAAGGCTGATGACCCAAGAGCCATCAGCCAATTTTTGGGGGTGAAATTAATATTCCTCCCCCTGGTAACATTACTTAATAGTAATAGTAGCACCAGTTTCTTCAAGTTTTTTCTTAAGTTCTTCAGCTTCTTCTTTAGAAACTGCTTCTTTAAGAACTGAAGGAGCGCCTTCAACTAAATCTTTAGCTTCTTTCAAGCCAAGACCAGTGATTTCACGAACTGCTTTAATTACCGCTACTTTGTTCGCGCCGAAAGAAGTCAACTCAACGTTGAATTCTGATTGCTCTTCAACAGCAGCAGCAGCAGGACCTGCAGCTACAGCTACAGCAGCAGCAGATACGTTGAATTTTTCTTCAAAAGCAGAAATAAGTTCTACAAGTTCAAGAACAGTTTTTTCAGCAACTGCGTTTAGGATTTCTTCGTTTGTTAAAGCCATGAGATTAATTCCAAATGGGTATTGAATGATGTGTGTTTAAGTTTGAGCTTATGCAGCTTCTGACTCGTTTTTCTCTTGAAGCGCTGTAAGTAAGCGACCCAATTTCGAAATAGGAGCCTGAAGAACGCTTGCAAGCATAGTAAGCGCTTTCTCTTGGTTTGGAAGATTCGCGATAACGCTAACTTCTGCGCCTTGATAAAGTTTGCCTTCAAATGCAGCAGCTTTAAGTTCAAATGCTTTGTTAGTTTTCGCAAATTCTTCAAATAAGCGTGCCGCAGCACCCATATCATCTGCAGAAGTTGAGAAAGCTAAAATTGTTGGGCCAACAAGGTTGTCGTTCAAGATATTGAAAGGAGTATCTTGAAGAGCGCGTTTAGCCAAAGTATTACGTACAACACGTGTAGCAACACCCAACTTACGAGCTTCAACACGAAGAGCAGTTAATTGCTCAACAGTTAAACCTTGGTAGTCAGCAACAACAGCAGCAAACGCAGTAGAAGCAACTTCAGTTACTTCAGCAACGATCTGTTTTTTGCCTTCGATAAGAAGAGCCATTGTAAAACCTCCTAACGGTGATTTATGTACCCGAATACACAGGCACACTCCCAATTCGCAAGTTCATCACTGAACTTACACGCGGAGGATGAACAAATCACACCACCGCGTCTACTCAGGCTGGAAAATTAAGAAAGTAATCGAAATCACTTTCGCCTGAGGTCTTTGACGCTGATAAATTAAATTTATCAATTCAAAGTTTGCCTAAGTTTGCAATTTCACCAAAACTGGTTTTTCTTGCCTAAAACTCAAAGCAGTACTTTGAGTTTTACTCAGGGCTTTAAAATTCTGTCTAAGTAAAAACTTAGTTAGAAACGTTGTTTACATCAACAACAAGACCAGGACCCATAGTTGAGCTCAAAGTGATCTTTTTGATGTATACACCTTTAGAAGTTGCAGGCTTTAACTTTTTCAAGTCTGCAATCAAAGTTTCAACGTTTTGGCGAACAGCTTCAGCAGAGAAGTCTACTTGACCGATCGCAGCGTGGATAATACCCGCTTTGTCTACACGGTAACGTGCTTGACCAGCTTTAGCATTTTTAACTGCACCAGCAACATCTGGAGTTACAGTTCCTACTTTCGGGTTTGGCATCAAACCACGTGGACCAAGGATCGTACCCAACTTACCTACAACGCGCATTGCATCTGGAGCAGCAATTACTACGTCAAAGTCAAGGTTACCTTGTTGAATGCTTTCAGCCAAGTCATCAAAACCAACAATGTCCGCGCCTTCAGCTTTAGCAGCTTCAGCAGCAGCGCCTTGAGCAAACACAGCAACACGTACAGTTTTACCCGTACCTGCAGGAAGTGTAGTCGCGCCACGAACAACTTGGTCAGATTTACGAGGGTCAACACCTAGGTTTACCGCAACATCCAAAGATTCTTTGAATTTCGCAGCAGGAAGACCAGCAAGAACAGCTACTGCTTCTTCTAAAGTGTAAACTTTGTTTGCTTCAATAGCAGCAGCAATGGCTTTTTGACGTTTAGTTAACTTTGCCATGTCTTATAGCTCCACTTCCAAGCCCATAGAACGTGCAGAACCAGCGATGGTACGAACACGTGCGTCTAAATCAGCACCAGTTAAATCTGGTTCTTTAGTAGTCGCGATTTCTTCCAATTGAGCACGAGTCAACTTACCAACTTTAGTTTTGTTAGGTACAGATGAACCCTTTTGGATACCAGCAGCTTTCTTAAGAAGAATAGATGCAGGTGGAGTTTTCATGATGAATGTGAACGACTTATCGTTGTACACAGTGATCACGACTGGAATTGGCAAACCAACTTCAAGTTTTTGTGTTGCAGCATTGAATTCTTTACAGAATGCCATGATGTTAACACCACGTTGACCCAATGCAGGACCAATCGGTGGAGATGGATTCGCTTTACCAGCTGGAACTTGCAGCTTGATATAGCCGTCAATCTTCTTAGCCATTTCAAATTACCTCTGGGTACAAACGCCTTTTACAGCTCCCCAATATTTTATGTAGTAAGAACCACTACAACAACAATGCCCGACTGAATAAATCGGGCGTTTTTAACCAATCTTAATTAAATTGTTTTTTCGACTTGGCGAAATTCCAATTCAACTTGCGTTGGTCGATTAAACACATTAATCGTCAACGTTAAACGTGACTTCTCGTATAGAACTTCTTCCACCACGCCTTTAAAGTCGGTGAATGGACCGTCAATTACAAGTAATTCTTCACCTGGTTCAAACATCGTCTTAGGACGAGGTGCTTCACCAGTATTACGTACACGCGCAAGAATTGCATCAGCTTCTTTTTGCGTAATTGGTGCAGGTTTTTCCGCCGTGCCACCAATAAAACCTAAAACTTTAGGACATTCTTTAACAATGTGCCAAGTCTCATCATTCATTTCCATTTCAACTAACACATAGCCAGGAAAGAATTTACGCTCAGACTTACGCTTCTTACCATCCTTCATTTCTACCACTTCTTCGGTAGGAACAAGAACTTCACCAAAGCTATCGGCTACAGCGCTACGCTGGATTCGATCATTAAGTGAACGCATCACCTGTTTTTCATAACCTGAGTAGGCATGAATAATGTACCAACGTTTCATAGCTCTCTTACCCGATAATAAACTTCATAAACCAGCCTAAAATATAATCAAAACACCACAATACTAAGGATGCAATAACTACAACTGCAAGAACTTGCCACGAAGTGGTCATCGTTTCTTGCTTGGTTGGCCATGTGACACGACGCAATTCAATGCGTGCATCTTTTAGCAAACGAACAAAGCCTTTGCCTTGATGGGTGGCGTATATTAAACCTAAAGCCACAATGATACAAGACAAAATTACACCAACACACACCCAAACATTATTTGCTGGTGCCCAATATGCTGGCAAATGCTGATTCACCATGGTTGCACCAATAATTAAAATTAATGCAATAATCCACAGCACAACATCTAATGGTGAGCCAGAATTAACAACTTCAGCAGAATTATTTCTTTGAGGGATTGGCGCGTCGCTTAATGCGTCACGCGATTTATCATTCGACATTTTTTTACTCGTCGTAGAATTCGCGATTTATTATATGACTAGTTTAGCCAGCATCAAGCTCTTTTACTAAAAAAGTGGCAGGCTAGGAGGGACTCGAACCCCCAACATTCGGTTTTGGAGACCGACGCTCTACCAATTGAACTACTAGCCTGCAGTGTAAGTCGAGAATCGAAATTCTCGACTTAAAACTTGTGTACCTATTATGCAGTTACTTTCGCAACAACACCAGCACCAACTGTACGACCACCTTCACGGATCGCAAAACGTAGACCTGGGTCCATTGCGATTGGGTGGATTAATTCTACTGACATTTCAACGTTGTCACCTGGCATTACCATTTCAACGCCTTCTTGTAATTGGATTGCGCCAGTTACATCAGTCGTACGGAAATAGAATTGTGGACGGTAACCATTAAGGAATGGAGTATGACGACCACCTTCTTCTTTAGAAAGTACGTATACTTCTGCGTCGAATTTAGTGTGCGGCTTGATTGTACCTGGTTTAGCAAGTACTTGACCACGTTGTACGTCTTCACGCTTAGTACCACGTAGAAGAACACCACAGTTCTCGCCCGCACGGCCTTCGTCAAGAAGTTTACGGAACATTTCAACGCCAGTAACTGTAGTTGTTTGAGTATCACGGATACCAACGATTTCAACTGATTCGCCTACTTTCACGATACCAGCTTCTACACGACCAGTTACTACTGTACCACGGCCAGAGATAGAGAATACGTCTTCGATTGGCATTAAGAATGCTTTGTCGATAGCACGTTCTGGTTCTGGAATGTAAGAGTCAAGCGCTTCAACAAGAGCAAGAACTGAAGACTCACCGTACTGACCAGCGTCGCCATTAAGCGCAGCAAGAGCAGAACCACGGATAACTGGAGTGTCATCACCTGGGAAGTCATAAGTAGAAAGAAGTTCACGAACTTCCATTTCTACTAATTCAAGTAATTCTTCGTCGTCAACAAGGTCGCATTTGTTTAAGAATACGATGATGTAAGGTACACCAACCTGACGTGAAAGAAGGATGTGTTCACGAGTTTGTGGCATTGGACCGTCAGTCGCAGCACACACAAGGATCGCGCCGTCCATCTGAGCAGCACCAGTAATCATGTTTTTAACATAATCGGCGTGGCCCGGGCAGTCTACGTGAGCGTAGTGACGGATTGGAGAATCGTATTCTACGTGTGAAGTATTAATTGTAATACCACGTGCTTTTTCTTCAGGAGCAGAGTCGATTTGTGAGTAATCTTTCGCTTCACCGCCGTAAGTTTTTGCACAAATAGTTGCAATCGCAGCAGTTAAAGTAGTTTTACCATGGTCAACGTGACCGATTGTGCCCACGTTTACGTGTGGCTTATTACGTTCAAACTTAGCCTTAGCCATGTTTATATTCCTCGTTTACGTCGAACACAATTCTGAGAAATGCTCAGCATCGACATATCGCCTAAAAAAGCAGACACCCAATACTTGAAAAGCAGACTAATAAGCCTGCTTTTTAAAATCTTTGTAGAATATCTACTAAACTGTATCTGGAGCTCTTATCGAGATTTGAACTCGAGACCTCTCCCTTACCAAGGGAGTGCTCTACCACTGAGCTATAAGAGCAATCTTCTTCGATGGAGCGGGAGACGAGGGTCGAACTCGCGACATGTAGCTTGGAAGGCTACCGCTCTACCAACTGAGCTACTCCCGCTTAATGTTGGCAATTAACCACTTCAATCGAAGTTAATGGTGGTGAGGGAAGGATTCGAACCTTCGAAACTTTCGTAGCGGAGTTACAGTCCGCCCCCTTTGACCGCTCGGGAACCTCACCACTTCACACTTATTTCAGTGTTGTTCTTCACTTCACAACTACACACTCTTAAGATGGTGCCGGCACACGGATTCGAACTGTGGACCTACTGATTACAAGTCAGTTGCTCTACCAACTGAGCTATGCCGGCTCTTTCTTAGTGTTTCGTACGTTTCGTATCGGAACGGTGTGCAGTTTAGCAAAACTTAGAATCCTTGCAAGTGTTTTTTTCAAAAAAAACGCTAAAAACTCATAAAATCAATCCATTTGATGATAATTCAACCGCTTTGATCACTGCGCGAGCTTTTATTTGCGTTTCATTCCACTCAGACTCGGGATTTGAGTCTACAACTAACCCTGCTCCCGCCTGAACAAAGACCTTATTTTCACGAATGACGCAGGTGCGAATTGCAATCGACATGTCCATTTCGCCATGCCAGCCTAAATAACCAACAGCACCACCAAAAACACCACGTTTTACTGGCTCAACTTCGTCAATAATTTCCATCGCACGAATTTTTGGGGCTCCAGATAAAGTCCCTGCAGGAAAAGTTGCTTTAAAAACATCCAAGGCATCTACATCATCACGCACTTCACCTTGCACATTAGAGACAATATGCATGACATGCGAATAACGTTCGATCACCATTTGATCAGTCACTTGTACTTTGCCAATTTTAGAGACGCGACCGACATCATTACGTCCCAAATCAATCAGCATTAAATGTTCTGCAATTTCTTTTTCATCTGAAAGTAAATCTTTTTCTAATGCTAAATCTTCTTCTTTTGTTTTACCGCGTGGACGTGTGCCTGCCAAAGGACGAACCGTGGCAATCCCATTTTCTAAACGAGACAAGATTTCAGGTGAAGAACCTACAATATGAAATGGCTTTTGATCTGTCAGGGTCTTCCCTTGTACCAAGAATAAATATGGCGATGGATTTAAATGACGCAACGCACGATAGACTTGTAAAGCCTCTCCATCAAAATCGGAGACCATGCGATGCCCAGGGACCACCTGCATGACATCCCCAGCGCGAATATATTCTTTCACTGTCTCTATCGATTCTAGGAATTTCTGTTTACCTGTTAACGATTCAAAATGCGGTGCACTGTGTTTTTTCGCTTGTAGACTCACTGGAGTCGCAAGTAACTGCTCTAAGGCATCTAGCTGTGTTTGTGCCTTAAAATACGCCTCTGGGTCATTCACATCGGCATGTACAATCAAAAACAAAGTATCTTTGAGGTTATCAAATACGATCACCGTTTTAGACAGCATCATCCAGATATCAGGTAAACCCACTGGATCTGCCTCGGGCACATTGTTTAACCGTGGTTCAATATAACGCACCGCATCATAGCCAAAATAGCCAACCAATCCACCCGTAAAGCTTGGCAAGTCAGGTAAGTCTACTTGTGTCGGAACTTTAAACTGTGCTTGGAAGGTCCGAATATATTCAAAGGGATCAGCACAGTCTTGTTGTTCATGCATTCCATCCGCGTGCTGAATGGTGAGCTTGCCCGCATTACAAGAAAATACGGTAGATTCTCCCAAACCAATAATGGAATAGCGCGCCCAGTTTTCTCCACCTTCAACCGATTCAAATAAATAGGCTTGTTGATGGTCTTTCAGACGCGCAAAAACAGAAAGTGGGGTTTCTGTGTCTGCCAAGCGTTGGCGGTAAACAGGAATCAGGTTATAGCCTTGTGCTTTTAATTGCTCGTATTGCACTTGAGTCGTCATGAGGTTCTCTCTAAATTTTCGATTGGGGTCAATTCAATTTTTCGTTACATCAGACTGAGCGACGCCATCGAAAAGCTTTACAACGACTCATGTGTCATTATTCCTTATCTACAAATTACGTTTTGATTAATTCTCTTAAATCATCCACCACTTGTTGTGGCTGGCAATCCTGTATATCTTCACCATGATTATAACCATAGCTTACGACAATACAATCAATACCCGCACGCCGTGCCGCCTCGACATCATTACTTGAATCGCCAACCATTAAAGTTTGAGATTTCTCAAATTGATATTCTTCCACGCAATGTAACAACTGACGTGGATGTGGCTTACGTTCTTCAAAACGGTCGCCACCAATCACATCGACAAAGTATTTAGACATCCCCAAAACTTCGACAATCATCCGTGCAGGCTGTTCAGGTTTATTGGTAAC
This sequence comes from Acinetobacter tibetensis, assembly GCF_023824315.1. NCBI lineage: Bacteria > Pseudomonadati > Pseudomonadota > Gammaproteobacteria > Moraxellales > Moraxellaceae > Acinetobacter > Acinetobacter tibetensis. The sequence goes on from NZ_CP098732.1 coordinate 3,097,420, forward strand.
ACACACCATTTTTTTATTGTGTTGTAAGCCCCATTCTAGAAACTCCAGAATGCCGTGAAATGGACGTGTTTCGACACAAGGTTCTGCATTGTAAATTTTTAAAAAAGTATCGAGTAACTGTCTGTGCTGTGCAGGATCAACCTCACCCGTGAGATGTTGCAACGTACTGTGGCAAAAGATGGATGTGCCCTTGCCCACCCAAACGCGAACTTGCTGTTCAGTCACCAAAGGGAGCTGGAGTACATTGAGACTCATATTCATCGCACGATATAAATCCGTCGCTGAATCGACCAAGGTTCCATCTAAATCAAATAAAATGAGTTCACGGCGATCTAATTGTGCAATATTCATAAGCAGCTCGAATGATTCAGATATAAAAAAGGCATGCCGCAGCATACCCTTATTGTAGGCAATTCACAGATTATTTAAACATCACCCAAGCGAGGATTGCCAAAATCACCAAAACAATAATCGTGATTAAACCCAGTGAGGCATTCTTCTGCTGTGTGCGTTCTTCTTCTACACGAGAAACTGGTTGCTCAACAGGAACCGGTGCAGGCTCTGGTGTCACTTGAGACAAGTCGATCCCTTCTGGAATTGGTGCAGGTTTTGGCACAGAGACATTCTGCGGCATTCCATCACGAGTTAACTGCACATTACCATCACGCTCAGTCAGGCTTGGCATCCCCTGTTCATTCATGTGTTGTGCTGCTGATTTCTCTGCTGCTGTTTCAGATGGTGCAACAGCTTCGGCAGGTTGCTGCACTTCAATCTCTTCTTGCTCAACTGTCTCTGGTGCAGGTGCAAAGACTGAAAATCTAAAGCTTGCAAACTGGACAATATCTCCATCCTGCAACTGACTTTCATTTTCAATTTTTAATTCATTCACAAAAGTGCCATTCGATGAGTTTAAATCCTGCACCCATAACGCCTGCTCTTTTAACAACAGTGCTGCGTGTTTACGTGACACCTCTGCCGATTGTAACAATACGTCTGCATCTTGATGGCGCCCAACCAACATATCGCGGTCGATATTGATCTCTTGCCCCGTAAATTCGCCTGTAATTGCCTGTATCTTCCAAGTCATCACATTATCTCTTTATGATTTTGCCTCATCATACCATGCAACTTATAGATTTCAATTTGGATACTTTATTGGCATTACGAAGCTGGATGCACACGGATTGTGGTCACTGTATTTTTGGTTTTTTCTACTTCCGATTTTGGCAAAGGGCTGCTGGTGATTGGCGGCTCAATTGCCACAGGTGTTGTTACAGTCGTGGCATTGGAGGTCTGTGCACCTGATGGAACTGCTTGGTAAGGACTGGTGCGCGGTGCACCCGGTTTCACTGGTAAGCGCTGCATGTAGACATCATCCACCTGCTCAGGCAATTTGGCAAAGCCGCCATCTTTATCAAGCGCCAATTGTAAGCTATAAAGCTGACTATAACGTTGTTGAGATAAACGACGAACATCATTACCCCCACCCACAATCGTTGGATGAATAAAGACCAATAAATTGCGCTTCTGATTCGATTTTGAGTCCGATCTAAATAAACGCCCTACTCCAGGAATCGCACCTAGACCCGGAACCGATTGACGACTATAAATCGAGTTATCTGAAATTAAACCACCCAAAACCACTGTTTGACCATGCTCTGCTAAAATTGAAGTTTTGATTGCCCGTTTGCTGGTCACCAAGTCCGAAGCTTGACCTTTGCTATTTTTGACCCCAGAAACTTCTTGTTCGACTTCTAAACGCACCGTGCCATCTTCCCCGATGTGTGGAATCACTTTTAGCGTCACACCAACATCTTTACGTTCGATGGTGGTATAAGGATTCACTGTGCCATTATTGGTGCTCACCGAACCTGTCACAAAAGGCACGTTTTCACCCACCACAATATACGCTTCTTCATTGTCCATCGTGACAATAGAAGGAGTCGAAAGCAAATTGGATTTGGTGTTTTCTTTGAGTGCCTGAATCAATGCACCATAAAGTCGACGTGAACCATCACTGCCCTCTTTATAATCACCCAACACCACTGAGCTGCCCGCACCCGTCAAGGCCTGTCCCAGACCTGAAGCGCCGCCACTCAAATAACCCGCGGCGAGACTGGCTAAGCTTGAACCCACGTTATCAAAACTGATTAGCCCTACACCACTGCTAAGGTCACCCAAAGCCCATTGCACACCCAATTGATCGGCATCAGAACCTTCTACTTCAATAATTGCGGCTTCAATTAAGACCTGTTGGCGACGAACATCTAGTTGCTGAATCGCAGACTCAATTTCTCGCATCAACTGTGGATCTGCTTTGACCACCAACGCATTTTGCGAACTATCGGCAATAATACTGATCCCATTGGCATTAAAACTGGTGATGTTATTCTGATTATTCCCAGAAGAACTGCCCCCCAAATTAATTGCTGGTGTCGAAATACTTGAAGATGAAGAACCATTGCTTGTCGTCGTATTCGCACTACCCATCATATTATTGTTGGCATTGGATGTACTGTTCGCACGACCATCAGACCCTGAAACTGCCTGCCCTGTGACCAGACCTTGTAAAATTTCGGCCAAGTTTTTTGCACTGGCGTACTTTAAGCGAAAAACCTTCAAGCCACCCAATCGGTCTGCCGCAGGCACATCCAACATTTCAATCAATTGACGCAAACGTTTGCGTGTTGCCGTATCACCTTTAATTAAAATGCGATTAGTACGATTGTCCGCAATCACACGCACTCGCGCGCCTTTTAAATCTTTGGCTGCACCTGTTGCCGTCATGGAATCTAATAAGCCAATCATTTCCTCGGCTTGACTAGATTGCAACGTAATCGCTTCGATATCGTGTTGATCAGTACCATCTAAATTACGGATGATGGTTTCTAGTTGATAAATATTACTGGCACGATCTGACACAATCAGCGCATTAGCCCCGGGTACTGCTGACAAATTTGCAAACTGCGGCATCAATGGACGTAAGGCAGGAATTAAATCATTGGCATTGGTATTTTCCAGCCAAATCACACGCGTGACAATTTGATCACCCCTAGCGCGATTTTTAGCATCGTAGGGAATCCCCGAACTTTTCACATTGCTGTCTGGAACGATTTTCACAGTATTGCCCGAAGGAATGGCGACCACACCATTCACATTGAGTACACCCAAAAATAAATCGTAAACTTCACTTTTATTGAGTGGCTTATTGGAAATGACCGTCACATTGCCTCGTACGCGAGGATCAACTGCAAAATTTTTCCCTGTAATATCGGCCACTTCATTAATAAACGCCGTTAAGTCCGCATCACGTAAGTTGATTTTCCATGTTTGCGCATAGGCACTGCTACTCACGGCAGCAATCAGAGGTGCACTTGCGAGCAAAGCCCAAACTGGACGATTATTATGAAATAAAGCCATATACTTCTGTGTTTCCTAACCCTACGGGCGATTTCTCATCATTTAAAAATTTTGTTGTATGGTCATCACCTGATCACCACGTTTTATTTCAAGTTTGACTTGGCCTGCTTGTTTGGCTTGTTCAAGTAATTGTGCATCATTTTGCCCCTGCCCCACGCCTTGACCATTTAAGGACAAAATTCTATCTCCAGGTTGTAATCCAAGGGTATTGCGTAAAGCTGAAGGTGTTTTACTGGTGACTTCATAGCCTTCACCCGTTGCCGCACCAACCCCCATATCGGCCAAAAACTGGTCACGATTTTGATGCATTTGTTGCACCGCTTGCCCTAAAGCATTTTGAGTCGATTGCGGTGTATTCGCTGTTGGCAATGAAGCTGCAACCGCAGGTGGAACAATCGGTTGATTTAGACCATTGGCAATTCGATTAAATGCAACTTGCTGGCTTTGTCCTGTGGAGTCTCGTAACACCACATGATCCCAATACACTTCGGCCAATTGATAAGCTGTGCCTGCTAGTGTCTCCCCAACCTTATAACGGTCAGCTACTTCATTAACTTTAATCACTGCTGAGGAATATTGACTCGGATAGGACACCACCACCCCTTGCAAAACAAAATTGGCGAGGTTCGCACCACTCGAAGCATTATTTTCCTGAAATAAAGAAAATGCAGAAATATTGGGAACTTGAGGTTGCTGCGAACCCAACTCTACACGTTCTAATTGCATAGGCATTGGCGGAGCAACCCACAACCAAAATATACTGGCCAATTTCCAGCTTAAATAGGCCACTAACGCTGCCAATAGCCACGGTGCAAAACGATTGAATTGCGCACCATTCAAATGCTGTAACTTCTCTTTGACCGATCTCATTACATACCACCTTTCAACAGGGGCTGACGAGAACTCACGACATAGGTATCTAAACCTGCTTTACCTTGATACGACGGCACATTCATCAACATACGTTGAGTAATCTGCACATCAAGCATCAAGTTTTTATCCAAAAGCAGATTTATCATTTTTTGATCACGCTGATCTCGCACATCAACCATCAGCACTTGATCTCGATCACTTAAGCTTCCTTTTAATGAAGGAATATTCATTTGCTCTTGACGTTGTGCAAAGCGATAAGTCAGCTCACCACCAACCCACTGCACGGTGCCTTCTGCTTGTTGAAAGCCTTGTTTTTTTTGATATTTAAACTGTAAGTCTTGGACTTGAATCGGATTACTCGGCCATTGCCAATCGGCAACCCGCTTTAATGTTTCTGGGGCAATTTCCCCAGATAATGCTTTCACAGTCCAACGCTGCCCCAAACCATAGCCCACGGTACCTTGTAACTGGGTACGCCCACTATGAACATCAACTTGAGCACCCAAACGAAGCAACAATAAATCTAAAGGGCGCACCTTCCAATTCAATGAGCCTTTTAAAGCCCCCTGATGCCAATCCGCCTGCCCTTGCCAAATATTACCACTAACATTTTGTAAAACTTGATTATTTTTATAAAATTTAGAAATGAGCCATGCTGCAGGAATTTGCAGCACTACAAAAAATAAAAATGTACTTAATGCAAAAATCCACCATGCAAGGTGCTTATTTTTTTTTGTCATCCCAACACAACCAACATCACTATTTTTATTCCCTGAATATGTATTTTATCTTTGCCACCCATTATGCACACTTTTTTCTCATCGCCAATTCATCGCTATAAAAAAACCAAGCAGTTTTGCTTGGTTTAAATAGTTTAATTAGATTGCATGACAATCTAATGAAGGCTAGATGAGAAAATCCTCAAGTTTTGCGCCTTTTTCCAATTCAGCCACTAACCAGCGCGGTTGTTTACCACGACCAGTCCAAGTTTCTGATACATCTGATTTATTGCGATAACGTGGCTCTACAGATTTACGAGTACTTTTCTTACGTTTAGTTGCGCCAAACTCTAAGATTTGCTCAATACTCAAACCCACTTTATCAGCAATATCCATAATCTGAGTATATGCATCTTCAATTGCTTGGTCTTTTTTAGAAACGATTAAGGCTTCCGCTTCTACTTGTAAACGCTTTAACTCTTCTACAGATAAATTACTAATGTCCGGCATCATATTAACTCCATTAAATACGATTTAATTTCTTACATACAAGATTATCATATTTTTATTAACTCGATTATTCAATACTTATATTTAAATCCACTACAAGATTTGAACAATTAATACAGGTTTTAATAATCCAATATTAAAATAATGATCAAAAATTAAATTAAATGTCCAACATGCTGTTCCATTTTGAGAATCTTCTCACGAATATCATCAGGTATTGCGGTTTTTTGCATATTGTCTTGATCAACACAAACAATCACCGCCTCTGCCATCGCAACGACTGCATCTTGTGCCGTACTAAATAATAGATAACTCATACGCATTGCACTATTACGCAATTCATCCACACGAACAGCAATTTTGAGTTGGTCTGGATAAAATACAGGTCGTAAATATTTGCACTGATTTGATGCAACAACCGTCAATACGCTTTGCTCAAATATATTTAATGCATCAAAATATTGAATACGGGCACTTTCAATATATCGATAATACATCACATTATTTACATGTCCAAAAGCATCCATATCCCCCCATGCAACATTTTGCTCATACACGATTGGATATTCATTGAATAACGACATATATTTCCTTAAATCTTGATTTTCATAAAATTCGCATTATTTTCAAAGATCAAATTTAACTGATGAATCAAATCTTCCCGATTTTTCAACGTCGATTTAATCCTTAAATAATTCATGAGCACATTATCAGGATATAAAGTTAATAATGCATCTGCTTTATTTAACCGATCAGTCGCTTCGTAGATATGCCATTTTGCAAAGGTCAAAACTGGTAAAGATGGATATTTCAACTCCCAATCCTGAATATATTGCTCTACGTCGCTATAATTTGGCACCTGCTTCAACAATTGTTGCTGGAACCATGAATAAAACACCTCAGGATTAAACTGCTGATCTAGTAAATGTAAGGCCAAAGTTTCATGCTGCTGACTTAAGTCAGGTAACCGCGATAATAGTTTTAACCACAGCATCTTAATGTGGTAACTACGGGTTTCGATTTCAGTCGACAAATCTAAGTAACGTTGTTGCAAATCTTGCAAGTTTTCGGCACTGGCTTGGTCAAACTGTTGTAAAAGTTGCTCTAACCATGCTTGTTTGGTGGCTTCATCTAAATGTCCATATTGCATAGAACGTAAATACAACCACGGAAACTGCACAGCAAACACCCCCCACAGTTCGGTTAAGCGTTGCTCATACGCGACTTGCACATCCTTTAGCCAAGGGGATAATTCATGCTGAGTTAAAAACTCAAGATGTGTTAGTGCTTGCTCACCATCTTGCTGCGCCAGATAAACTTGAATGCGTTGAATTTCTGCCAATTCAAATGCCATGGCATGGCTATGATTTAAAACAGACAACGCTTGTGGATATTCCTGCTGCATCAAATACAGTCTTGAGTCAATTACACCGCGTAATAAACCAGACTGGGCAAATGCATTTTGAATAAATTGCTGTTGCTCCCGACCCGCATCTAATAACCAAATGACAGCCAACTGCTCATAAGGATGCAAGGTCTTGAAGTCGTAGATTTCGATTTGTTTTCTTTGTGCACGCGTAAAATAGCGTTTCAGCAACAGCCAAACCAACTGAAAAATAAAGCCCAGCACAGCCAAAAGCACGAACATGAACCAGACATTACTCTGTAACTGCCATTCACGCCAATACACATAAACATAGCCTGCACCAAAACCGTAACTCAACACACTAATCACAGCAATCACAAGCAGGCATATAAAAGCATAGGCTAAAAGAATCTGTTTCATATTAAGATCCTAGCAATGCACGTGTATTTAAAACAGGCATCGGAATAATACTAAATCCTTTAATCTTCTCCACTTGCTTACGCAGTTTTTGTGCTTGTGCATCAGGCAAAGTTGATAACATCTGCATAATCTCCGCCAAATCTTTTTGATATTCGACATATTGACCATGATTCAATGCTTCTCGAGCAACCAATAGACGCAACTGCACTTCTTTCAAAATAATTGCACGCTGCATCAGTTGTGTAGCTGGTTGCTTAGCAGGCTGTAACTCAAACCAACGCTGCCAGAAAGGACTATCTTCCGCTCGAACGGGTTTCATTTGAGCCTGTTTAATTTCTTGTGTTAATACCACATCTACTTGTTGTAATAGTTGTTGAATTTGTTGCTGCTGCTCTGTACGCGCTTGTACAGTTTGCTGTATCAATTGTTGATCTTTACCCATCACCTGATGCAAGCTTTGTTTCAAACTCGGTGCCAAAGCATATTGCTCAATATTAATATTCAGTTGTGCTAACTTTTCTAAAGCAAAATGGTACTGCTGTTGCTGCAAAGCAAAATCGACCAAGTCCAGTTGCTGGCGAATCAAAACCATAGGATCAATCTGTACTGGAGTAGCCGCTGCCTGTACACCCGTGCCCGTAGCTGTCACATTCGATGCGTTTGGCTCAGATGGCTGTGGGGTTTGACGCTGTAAAGCAACCATTTGATCATTCAAACTGGCACTATTGGCTTCAAGCCGTTGTAACGTATCCTGCATTGCAACTTGCGTTTGATTGAACTGAAAAATGTCATAACTTAATTTGGCAATCCATGCCACACAGACCAAAATTAAAACAATTAAAAACTTTTTCATGCATTTCTCGGCATCGCTCGAAGGCATTGCAATATTGTTGCTGTATTTAAATCAGGTAATTGATAGAGATGAAATGATAAATGCTGTTGTCGCTGTGTATTTAACAGCACTTGATAAAGTCGCTCACCCAATACCATAAAATGTCCTCGTGCCAGCAACTCCATATGGGCTTGCATCAATTCCAACCAGTTTAGCCAACTGGCTTCACTGCTAATCAGCACACTATAGTGCTGATGGTGTTGCAACTGTACGACAACTTGATCAAAATTTTGAATCGTCTGCGCTGGGCAATGTCGTTGATACAAAATAAAATTTAAAACAGAAACACCTTGCTGTTGCAAAGTCTCCATCATAAATTGACGCCCACCTTGTCCTCGCCAAAAAGCCACACAAGCAGATGGAGACAGATCTTGCAACAATGGAATCTGCAACATCCCCTCTGATGTTTCAACCTTAGGCACATGACTAGATAAGCCATATTGGGCCAGTGCTTGTGCCGTTTTTTCACCGACTGCAATCCACTGCACCTTACTTAAGGCTTGTAGCGACACACCACTTTGCTTTAAGCCCTGCATCCCAAATTCAACCGCCGAAGGACTGACCACCACAATACAGGTCGCCCTCGGTAACTGCTGATACAAATCCTGCAACTCAGATGACCATGCACACGGCTCCAACACCAACAATGGAAGCTCCAAGACTTGAATACCTGCTTGTTGGATGTTTAAGCTAAGTTCGGTCGCACGAGTATTCGGGCGGGTATTAATAAACAACATGAATTAATGCAAAGCTTGGAGCAGTTCTCCTGCACCTAACTTGAGTAGTTGTTGTGCCAACGCTTCACCTAGCTGCTCTGCTTGCACCACTGGTCCACGCAATTCAGCAACCAATAAAGTGGCACCATCGACACTGCCAACACGTCCTTCAATGTGTAACTCATCTGCATGTAAAGTGGCATAACCTGCAATTGGCACCTGACAACCACCTTCTAAATAAGCATTAAAGGCACGTTCAGCACGAACACAAGCCGAAGTTTCCATATGCAACAAAGGTTGGATTAAATCTAAAACCTGTTGATCATCTTCACGACATTCCAACCCCAATGCCCCTTGTCCTACCGCTGGCAAACTAACACTGGCCGGCAAGGTATGGCGAATACGCGCTGAAAGCCCTAAGCGCTTAAGTCCTGCACTCGCTAGAATGATGGCATCATATAAACCTGCATCTAATTTCGACAGACGGGTTCCGACATTACCGCGTAAATCAATAATTTCAAGATCTGGACGCTGCTTCAGAATTTGACATTTACGGCGCAAGCTTGATGTTCCTACTTTAGCACCCTGTGGCAAATCGTTAAAATTTGCATAGTGGTTTGAAACAAAAGCATCAAACGGATCTTCACGTTCACAAATCACCGCCAAGCTTAAACCTTCTGGAAGTGCCATAGGGACATCCTTCATAGAGTGTACCGCCAAATCGGCTCGACCATCCAACAGCGCAGCTTCCAGCTCTTTGACAAACAAACCTTTCCCGCCGATTTTCGCCAACGGCGTATCTAAAATTTTATCGCCTTGAGTGACAAACGTAACCAACTCCACCTTTAAATCAGCATTGCGCTCTTCCAAACAGGAACGAATAAATTCTGCCTGCCATAAAGCAAGGGGACTTTGGCGTGTTGCAATCTTCAAAGTTTTCATAAATTTTAGATACATTGAATAAGGTCAGTTATTCTAAACTTAACTGGCTAACTTTAAAATGCAAGCAGAATTACCAACTCACTGCATGAAATCATCCATTTGGCTTCAAAGTTTATGAATTCGTTCGCGTAAATTTGGTAAATGTCGTCGACTCACAGATAAACGTTCGTCTAATTCACGGCAACGCACTTGGTATTGTCCAGAGTTAATCACCTCTAACCCTTCAAGATAATGCACCGAAACCAAAGCATTGCGATGAATACGAATAAACCGTTCACCAAATTCTAATTCTAAGTCCTTTAAAGTTTCATCAATAAGTACACTGCCATTTTTATGACGTACCGTGACATATTTTTGGTCCGCTAAAAAATAATAAATATTTTCTACGGGAACCAGTTCTACCCCGCGATAGGTCTTCGCAGCAATTTGATGACGTTGTGCTTGATTATCCATATCTTCTTTTTGTTTTAAGTTACTCATTTGCGCTTGCGTGAGTTTGGTCAGTTGGTCTAAAACCTGTTGCAATTCCTGTTGCATAATCGGTTTTAGCAAGTAGCCTTCGGCATGCGATTTAAACGCATCCAAGGCATGCTGGTCGTAAGCCGTACAAAATACGATAGCTGGGGATGGTTCCAACTGACGCAAATATTGCGCGCAGGTTAAACCATCCATTTCTGGCATTTGTATATCTAAAAGCACCACATCGGGTTGATAAAATTGCACCATTTCAATTGCTTGCTGACCATAAGCCGCGGTTGCAATAACCTGATGCCCCATTTGCGTGACCAATCTGGATAAACGCTCTACTGCAAGAGGCTCATCATCACAAATCAGGATGTCCATTATTCCTCCTTCGTTCAGTTAACGTGGATTATTTTTATAAGTTAACCGCCACTGTTTTATTTATACGGGTATTGCACCACAGTGGTATACATCCCATCCCCTGCAAAAGTTCGGAAGATGACTGCGCGCCCATAATACGCCATGAGACGCTGTTTTACATTATCAATGGCAATACCGTGTCCTTGTCGTAAATTTATTTTATCCTGTGTGTACGGGTTTGTAATGACAATATTGACTTGATGTTGTGTAATTTCGACCAATACACTCACTATACTGGTTGATAATGTTTTCTCAACCCCATGAAAAATACTATTTTCTAGCAAAGGTTGCAAAGTGAGCAACGGAATTTGGACCTGCGAAAATAATTCAGGATGTACAAATTTCCATTCAACCTGCAACCGATTTCCTAGGCGAATCTGCTCAATCGCCAAATAACGTTGGCACAATTCAATTTCATCTTGCAACTTCACCAGCTTTAACTCTTGGAAACTGGCACGAAATAAACGCGATAAATCTAACAGCATTTGTTCAGCTTTATCAGGATCAACAACAATTAAACTGATGGCACTATTTAAGCTATTAAATAAAAAATGCGGATGAATTCGGGCCTGCATCGCCTGAATACGTGCATGCAGTTCACTGTGTTGCTGTCGCATCCATTGTTCTCGAATATACAAATATCGAAAGCAAAATGCCCCCAGCAATCCCCCATAACTTAAATGTAGCACCACACCGTGCAATGCACTCGAAAGATCCAAACCTTTAAAGCTAAAGTTTTGCCCAAAAAAGACAAAAATATTGAGAATCAAGCTGGTACAAAAAATAATGCTTTGTAAAATCACAAAACCCAACAGCAACATTGAAGTTAGCCCCCAATGTTCTAAGCGAGGTTGCAGGCGCTCAACAATTGCCGTAAAGCACAGCAAGACCCAATTGATATACAGCATAAATAGCAGCACTTGCGTCCCACTCAGGGCTTGCCATGAATGTGCTTCGGCCAAAGCCAACAAAATGGCTAAAATATTGCCTGCGATACACAGCTCGACTAAATTTTGCCACCGTCCCGCCGTACTAAAAAAATAAGAATAGGATGCTGGGGCTTCGGCAACTGCTTTTGAATTTGCTATACTCTGTTTAATTTGCCGATTTTTTATTTTACTGAGCCGACATGACCACATCTTCTAATTCCTCTAATCCGTCACAAGCCCAGACTTCTGGCATGTGGGGCGGTCGTTTTACTGAAGCGACTGACGCTTTTGTTGCAGAATTTACCGCATCTGTGCAATTTGACCAACGCTTTTATAAACAAGATATTGCAGGCTCAATTGCCCATGCAACTATGTTAGCAAAAGTTGGCGTACTAACTGAATCTGAACGTGATGCCATTACCGAAGGTCTCCGCACCATTCAGGCTGAAATTGAAGCAGGCAATTTCGAATGGCGTATCGACTTAGAAGATGTGCATATGAACATTGAGTCACGTCTGACTCAACGTATCGGCATTGCAGGTAAAAAATTACATACGGGTCGTAGCCGTAATGACCAAGTCGCAACGGATATTCGCCTTTATGTGCGTGATGAAATTGATGCCATTTTAGAACTCTTGGCGAAACTGCAAAAAGGCATTCTATCTTTAGCAGTAAAAAATACTGGCACAATTATGCCGGGCTTTACTCACCTGCAAACAGCTCAACCTGTAACCTTTGGTCACCACTTATTGGCATGGTTTGAAATGCTGGTGCGTGACTCTGAACGTTTAATTGACTGCCGTAAACGTGTGAATCGTATGCCGTTGGGTTCGGCTGCTCTTGCTGGGACAACTTACCCAATCGACCGTGCTTATACGGCTGAGCTTCTTGGTTTCGAAGCTGTTTCTGAAAACTCACTCGATGCCGTATCGGATCGTGATTTCGGCATTGAATTCAATGCCGCAGCATCACTGATTATGATGCACTTATCTCGTATGTCTGAAGAGCTGATTCTATGGACATCTGCACAGTTTAAATTCGTCAATATTCCTGACCGCTTCTGTACTGGTTCTTCAATCATGCCGCAGAAGAAAAACCCAGATGTGCCTGAATTGGTTCGTGGTAAAACTGGTCGTGTTTATGGTGACTTAATGAGTTTACTGACCCTCATGAAAGGTCAACCCTTGGCATACAACAAGGACAATCAAGAAGATAAAGAACCTTTATTTGACGCGATTGATACCGTACGTGGTTCACTCATGGCATTTGCTGACATGATTCCTGCATTGGTTCCAAACATTGAGATTATGCGCGAAGCAGCTCTTCGTGGTTTCTCAACCGCGACAGACTTGGCAGACTACCTTGTGAAAAATGGTGTGGCATTCCGTGATGCACACGAAATTGTAGGTAAAGCCGTTGCACTTGGGGTACAAGAAGGAAAAGATTTATCGGAACTAACACTTGAGCAACTTCAACAGTTCTCTGACTTGATTCAAGCCGATGTATTTGAAAAAGCACTCACTTTAGAAGCATCAGTGAATGCACGTAACCACATTGGCGGTACCGCACCAGCGCAAGTCGAAGCTGCGATTGCACGCGCCCATGTTCGTTTAGAAAAACTTTACGCTTAAGGGGTTTCGTAATGTCTCGACAAATATTCTGCCGTAAGTATCAAAAAGAGATGGAAGGCTTAGACTTTGCGCCATTTCCTGGTGCCAAAGGCGAAGAGTTCTTCAATAATATTTCCAAACAAGCATGGCAAGAATGGTTAAAACACCAAACAACACTAATCAATGAAAAGCGTTTAAATGTGTTTGAACCTGAAGCCAAGAAGTTTTTAGAAGAACAGCGTGAGAAGTTCTTTAGCAATGACAGCAGTATTGAAACTGCCGAAGGTTGGAAACCAGAAGCTTAAGTTTTTTTGAATACTAAAAATGAAAAGACCAGCCAATTGAGCTGGTCTTTTTGTATGTATGTTTTTGAATTTTATTAAATTAAGTCCAACTTAAGGCAAGCATTGGGGTGGCACATTCAATTTCAAGGTTTGAGATATAAAAAGCTACATATCCATAAATAAGGCTACATTTGCACACAATATCCTACATGAGTCATGTGCAGCATCTCACTATAATGACAATTATAGAGATGGAGACATCTCTGAATATTAAAATAATATCCCCCTATTCATTTTATTCCCAGATTTCCCCCAAAATCTGGGATTTTTTTTAACTTGCTCTACAACTTCGATCACTCTCAATACAAGAAAAAAGGCTTATGTAGGTTCAACATAAGCCTTTAGCAACATTTAACAAAATAATTTGAATTGTTTTAATATGAAGTAAATCTTAACGCTCTTGAACTTTTTCTTCAATTTCGGCCACACTGGTATGTCGAACATCTAAACCTTTGACCATATAAATCACTTGCTCAGAAATATTGCGAGCATGATCACCGATACGTTCCAAAGAACGTAAAACCCACATCACGTTAATCACACGAGAAATATGGCGTGGATCTTCAATCATATAAGTCATTAAAGTACGGGTTGCCGACTGGTATTCACGATCAATATCCGCATCTGCCAACATAACTCGTAGCGCCTGATCCACATCTAAACGTGCAAAGGCATCCAAAGCATCATGAATCATGACACGAACTTGATTGCCGATATGACGGGTTTCCATATAACCACGCGGGGAACCGCCTTCTTCACAAAGGCTCTGCGCAATGCGAGCAATTTTTGCCGCTTCATCACCAATACGTTCTAAATCGGTATTGGCTTTACTCATGGCAATGACCATACGTAAATCAATCGCTGCCGGATGACGACGCGCTAAAATTAAAGTCAGGGCTTCATCAATTTCACGTTCATAACGATTGACGGTATTGTCTTGATATTGCACATCAATGGCTAAGTTCGCATCCGTATCAAGTAAAGCGTGGATTGCATTTGCCACTTGTTGTTCAACCAAGCCACCCATGGTCATAAATTTGGTATTTACAGCCTGTAAATCTTCATTAAATTGTGAAGAAATGTGATGGTTTAAAACAGGGTTACTTGGACTCAAAATGAACACTCCACAACAGCAGTTAAAGACAAACGCTTTCGCTCAATATTAAAGCATACCTATTATGAACATTTCATGACAACATAAAATCAACAGGAGTGTTTATCGTTATTTTTCGACCAACCAGACATTCATTTGCTGCAACGCTTGTTCATTCAATTGCCCCACTGCTGCTTTTAAACGCAACACATTCAACACATAGTCATATTTGGCATTTACATAATCTTGTTTGGTTGAAAATGCATTGCGCTGTGCCAACAACACATCGACCATAGTTTTTAACCCTTCTTGATATTGCGCCTGAGAAGCCTCTGACACCACTTGGGAAGATTGCATGGCGGCCTGACGAGCTTCGAGTTTGGCTTGATCGGTTTCAACCTGATAATACGCTTTCTTCACTTCCGTTTGCGCTTTACGAATAGCAGCATCGAGTTGCGCTTCGGATTTACGCACATTCACCGCTGCTTTTTGAATAGAACGCTGTGTTCGTCCGCCTGTAAAGGCATTCCAATTCATTTCAATGCCAATCTGGTCAAATTGACCATCATTTGACAGCACACTTGAAGGCTGCTGCTGATTATAACCATAGGTCCCGACAGCTTCGAGCTGCGGATAGAGCGCCGCTTTTTCCACCCGTTTTTGATCTTCTGCATAGCGTTGTTGTAAACGTGCTTGCTGTATTTCTAAATTGTGGCTGCGGGCCAAATCTTCCCATGCTGTCAATTGGGCGGGGTGAGGCTTTTGATAGACAAAATCATCCCGAATAACCGCAAGCTTGTCGCGATAAGGACCAATCAACTGCTGTAATTGTTCTTGTGCCAATAACAATTGCACTTGGGTTGCAATACGGTTTGCTCGTGCATTCTGATACTGCGCTTGCGCTTCACTGACATCACTTTTAGCCACCAAACCTTCTCGCAACTTGGCATTCATCATATTCAATTGCTGCAACAGGGCTTGTTCTTCCTGTAAATATGCTTGCGTTAAACTTTGCTGACGTAACACATCAAAATAACTTTCTGCCACCGTTAAAATATGCTGTTGTTGCTGTAATTTTAAGGTCACTTCACTTAAGTTGACCGAAGTCTCGACCTGTTTAAAACCTTCCCATGCATCCCAACGAAACAAGGGTTGTCGGGCAGTAACTGCAACCTGATGAGTCGTGGTGGCCGAAGGAATCTCTAAGGAAGATTGCGATGTATCTGAATTCTGCTGTGATTTTCGGGTGCTACTGGCTGAAACCGTGATCGTTGGCAATAAATTGCCTTTGGCAATGCCTAAATTGAGCTGATCTGCTTCGTATTGCAGCTTATTGGCTTGCCAATTTGGATCGGTCTGTTGCGCCCTCGCATATGCTTGCACCAAATCCAAAGCATGTGCTTCAGCCATGTGAAAACTTAAAGACAAACCGAGCAACCAAAGTTTCTTCATTCTTATCCCTGATTCAAACCGTTTCATATTGTATGTAACGTCATAAGCCCCTACAAACTCTGCTAAATTAACGTGATCAGTGCAATTTTGCACGGGTTTTAACCGTAATCACCTGCTAAAACAGCTCAGGTTTAGTAACCAAACTCCCTCACAATAGTACAAACCTAAAGCAATATTTCGGCTTAGAATAAAGCCTTGCTCCCTGCTTATCTTTTAGGTTTACATTCTTAACGGCTGTGAAATTCAAGTTTATGCTTTTATTCAAACCCTGTTTTCTCTTGTTGTGTGGCATCTTGCTGAGTGCTTGTCAGCAACCAGAATCTCAAGTTGCTCAAGAACAACCCCCCAAACAGCAACAACAAGAAATTACAGTTGATTTAACTGAAATGTGCAAAAACCTGAAAAAGAATATGTTGGAAATTAATAATCAACGCACCACCTTTGCCCTCGAAGAAATTAATCAAGATTTAAAAGTCTGCCTACCCCTTTTGAAACTGCGTGAACAAAAAGAGTTGCTGGAACTTTCTGGCACCATGTATGACAACTTTTTGCAAATTGAACGCACTCCACAACAACAATTGGCTTTTGAGCAATATGCTTTTGATATGGCACAACATCCCACTATTCAGCAAAGTCATTTTGAACAATTCTCCTTGCGCGACCAATATCTAATTAAGCATCAAGGACAGGCCTATATTGAATTAATGGACCAAGGTGAAGGAATGCTCGCTTACCGCCGTAGCCCTCAATATTTAGCGATTGTTTTTGCACCGTATATGCCCGAAGCAGAAAAAGCGTTTATGACTGAACTAGCACAACAAAATACACAAGTGCCTTTTCTTGATGGAGCACTCACCATTGACCCTCAAGAAATCGTTATCCGTGCCTTATTCTGGGAAAATTATCTACAGCAATATCCACGCAGTAGCTATCATCGTGACGCAGAGTATCTCTTACAGATGTACACGCATTTCTTATTTAAAGGCATGAATAACGCTCCAGTCTCAGAAAGTTATCACGATCAAAATGCCATTCACAGTAGCAGTCTATTTGAAATTGAAAAACTGGCGAAACTCAAGCACTCCCATCTGGCATGGCAAGCACAACGTTTCCTGCAATTTCTAGAGTTATCGGAACAACAACGCAACGTCCAAATTCCTGTACAACTGAGCCCACAGCAAAAACAATCTGGGCAAAGCAATTTACAGACGTTAAAACAATTAGATCAATTTCTAGGTCTACCTGAGCTGAATACACGTTCGCCTCGCGACTGTTTCAGCGATGCGATTTGTCTTCCATCAGCAAAATAATTTGCGCTATTTTCCATTCTTTTTCATACAACCCACAACAACAATAAGTCCTTTTTCATCGCTGACGAATGTCATGAAATATGCATGGGCATTTCCCAGATTGCATGCTACCATTTGTCCTAGCTTGACGGAGCGCGAGTAATCCCTCGCTGAGATTGTGTAGTTCTAAACATGAGCACAAGTACCGTTGAACCTGATCAGGTTAACACCTGCGTAGGAATCAAGCGCTCCCTAAAACTGTCGCCCTCCGTCTATCTGGTGAATTTACTATTAAAATTTAAACCAGAAGACCAGCCAAGTTTTGGTCGTGCTTGATTCGTTGATGTCATTCATAAGGATCATGCTATGAACCAATTAACGAATCTTTCCCCTGCTGAAGTTTCAGCTCAACATGAGCAAGACGCAAAAGATTTAACTCGAATTTTACCGGCTTCAAACAAAGTCTATATTGAAGGCTCACGCCCTGATATTCGGGTACCCTTCCGTGAAATTAGCCTAACCGATACCCCAACTGGTTTAGGTGGTGAACACAATCTGCCTTTACGCGTGTATGACACCTCTGGCGTCTATACCGACCCAAATGTTTCAATTGATCTAAACAAAGGTCTACCTTGGGTACGTCAAACTTGGATTGAAGAACGTGACGATACCGAAGCCCTTACCAGTCTGACTTCAAAATTTGGTCAAGAACGCCTAAAAGATATTCGTACCGCCGATATCCGTTTTGCCCACATTCAAAACCCACGTCGCGCCAAAGCGGGTAAGAATGTCACGCAAATGCATTATGCCAAGCAAGGCATTATTACCCCAGAAATGGAATATATTGCGATTCGCGAAAACCAGCGCCAACGTGAAGGCGTGGATATGCGTCAACATGCAGGACAAAACTTTGGGGCACAAAATCTACGTGAAATTACCCCTGAGTTTGTCCGTCAAGAAATTGCTGCGGGCCGTGCCATTATTCCTGCCAATATTAACCATCCTGAAATTGAACCCATGATTATTGGTCGAAATTTCTTGGTGAAAATTAATGCCAATATTGGGAACTCTGCACTGGGTTCTAGCATTGATGAAGAAGTGGCAAAAATGACGTGGGCAACCCGTTGGGGTGCCGATACCATCATGGACTTATCGACAGGTAAAAACATTCATGAAACCCGTGAATGGATTATCCGTAATTCACCCGTTCCTATCGGTACTGTTCCAATTTATCAAGCGCTGGAAAAAGTTGATGGTGTCGCTGAAGATCTCACTTGGGAAATCTTCAAAGACACCTTAATTGAACAAGCCGAACAAGGGGTAGATTACTTCACCATCCATGCAGGTGTATTGCTACGTTATGTGCCAATGACCGCCAATCGTTTAACTGGCATTGTGTCTCGTGGTGGTTCAATTATGGCGCAGTGGTGTTTAGCCCATCATCAAGAAAATTTCTTGTACACGCATTTCGATGAAATCTGCGAAATCATGAAAGCCTATGACGTGTCATTCAGTTTAGGCGATGGTTTACGTCCGGGTTGCGTACAAGATGCCAATGATGAAGCACAATTCAGTGAACTGAAAACTTTAGGTGAACTGACACATCGCGCATGGGAACATGATGTACAGGTGATGATTGAAGGTCCGGGACATGTGCCTATGCATATGATCAAAGAAAACATGGACTTGCAACTAGAGGTTTGTAAAGAAGCTCCTTTCTATACGCTTGGGCCTTTAACGACTGATATCGCTCCGGGTTATGATCACATTACCTCTGCAATTGGTGCAGCCATGATTGGTTGGTACGGCACCGCTATGTTGTGCTATGTCACACCAAAAGAACATCTAGGTCTACCAAACAAGAAAGATGTTAAAGACGGCATTATCACATATAAGATTGCGGCACATGCTGCGGACTTGGCCAAAGGTCACCCCGGCGCCCAAGCCCGTGACAATGCTTTGTCTAAAGCACGTTTTGAATTCCGTTGGGAAGATCAATTCAACTTGGCCTTAGACCCAGACACGGCGCGCAGCATGCATGACGAAACCATGCCAAAAGAAGCACATAAGTCTGCCCACTTCTGCTCGATGTGTGGACCAAAATTCTGCTCCATGAAAATTACTCAGAATGTGCGAGATTATGCGCAAAATCAAAAAAATGCCTCAGTAGCAGAAACAGTCGATTCAGAAGTAGAATCCGGTCTGCAAGCCATGAAAAATGCCTACCACGAACATGGTCAAAAATTGTACCATAAAGTGTAATTGGCTAAAAAAATATTGGTGTTCAGAAAAAACTCCGTTAGGATGAAATAGTCATTTTCATCCTGACCGAGCTTTATGAATATTATTAAACGAGCAACGTATAATAGCGACGAAGTAGACATTCTTTCTCGAGAATATTTATTTCGCGGCTTTATTCAGGTTGAAAAAGTCAGTCTCAAACATCGTTTATTTCAACGAAGCGACTATACCTCTGTTATTCATCGGGAATTAATTCAACGTCCCGAAGCGGCAGGGGTTTTAATTTATAATGACCATCAACAAAAATTCGCTTTAATTGAACAGTTTCGTATTGGTGCAATGGATGACCAAGATTCGCCTTGGCAACTGGAAGTCATTGCTGGCGTACTCGATGGCGATGAATCACCTGAAAGCTGTATACGACGCGAAAGCCTTGAAGAATCAGGCTGTGAGTTACAACAGTTAGAGCACCTATTTAGCTTTTATCCTTCTGCTGGAGCCTGTGCAGAGCTTTTTCATCTGTATAGTGCAGAAGCAGAACTTCCTGAGCAAGGCGGAATATTTGGCGTTGCTGATGAAGGCGAGAATATTCAATTACATATCCTTGATTATGCCGACATACGTAGCCTACTGACCAACGGTCGGCTCAGAAATGCGCCTGTCATTATGGCATTGCAATGGTTAGAACAACATATTAAAACCATAAGGAATGTCTAAGGGGACGGACATGACTTTGAAACAACCACATGATCAACAGCAAGACTGGACCATCATACAAATTTCAGATACACATTTAATGAATCAGGATGATTTAGAATTTGTGCATATGAATCCTGAGCAAAGTTTTCATCGCGTGATGGCTCAAATTCAACATGAATATCCACACGCTCACGCGCTGATTCATACCGGTGATTTGGCGCAGGTTCCTGTGTCTGAAACCTATCAACGCTACCTCGATTTTATGCAAACTACAGGGTTCCAATACTACCAAGTGCCCGGCAACCATGATAGTGAGGAATTCTTTCCATTTCATGACCAGCAAAATAAAGTGCATGCCATTCCTATGGGAAATTGGTGTTTAGTGCTGCTCAATAGTGCCGTCAAAGGAAAAATTGATGGCTGGATTGATACAGAACAACTGAAACAACTGGATCACATTCTCAGTCTCCATGCCAAGCAATATATTTTAATTGCCTGCCATCATCATCCCTTTGAAATGCAGTCCCGTTGGATTGATCAGCATATTCTAAAAAATACTGAACATCTGACCGACGTCTTGGCTAAACACTCGAATGTCAAATTGGTGTTATGTGGTCATGTGCATCAAGCTTCGGAAAATCAATGGCATGGAATTCATTTCCTTTCCACTCCATCGACCTGTGTACAATTTAAACCCCATAGCGATGATTTTGCCCTCGACGATGAAGCCCCCGGCTATCGCGTCGTACAATTAAAAGCCAATGGCGAGTTTACAACTCAAGTGCATCGTACGCAGTTCATACAGAAAAAAATAAATATTGAAATTACAGGCTACTAACTTTTCATTTCATTTTATTTCCATTATGTTATGGCTGCTAAATAAAAGGTGATAGCTTAAATCGAAACATCAAAGACTATCCAGAATTGAAAAAAGTCTATATGATGACGACCCCTGTGGAACAATCTCCGCATGGGCGGTAGATAAAAACACTTGCATATCACCATATTTTTTGCGTATAGATGTACGTATATGATGAGGAATGCCCTATATGGCGAATGATAACCAAACCCAAGTCTTGGATGAACATACAGATGTTGTAGATGACAAATCTACCAAGCGCGTACGTAAAGCAAAGCCGAAGGCAACTGAAGGTGGTTCTACTGCAAGCTTATTTGGTATTGAACCTTATCAGCCAAAAAAGAATGAAGAATACATGTCTGAAGGACAGCTTGAACACTTCCGCCTGATTTTATTGGCATGGAAAAAAGAGCTCATGTCTGAAGTGGATCGTACCCTCAACACCATGCAAGATGAAAATACAGCATTGCCTGACGTCAATGACCGCGCAACGCAAGAAGAAGAATTTGCAATTGAATTAAGAACACGTGACCGTGAGCGCAAATTGATTCGTAAAATCGAACAATCGATTGAAGCAATCAAGAATGATGATTACGGTTTCTGCGAAACATGTGGTATCGAAATTGGTTTACGCCGTTTAGAAGCACGCCCAACCGCAACGCTTTGTATCGATTGCAAAACTTTGGCTGAAATCAAAGAGAAGCAAAACAACGGTTAAGTATGTTATTCAATAATCCTCCCCTAACCCCTTCCTTACAACAGAAGGGGGACAACAGGATGGCTTATGTGGGTCGGTTTGCGCCATCGCCAACCGGCCCTTTACATTTTGGCTCACTCCTCACAGCCGTTGCGAGTTATTGCGATGCCAAAGCACAACAGGGACAGTGGTTCGTTCGTATCGAAGATACCGACATTCCTCGTATTTATCCTGGCAGTGAACAACATATTCTCGAATGCCTAGAAGCTTTTCAGCTTTATCCTGATGCCGAAATTATTTTCCAGAAAGATCGCCTAGACCTTTATGAAGCGGTAATTGATCAATTACACGTTGCAGGTCAAGTCTATGCCTGTGCCTGCACCCGAAAAATGCTTGGCTCTAATCATATCTATGCAGGGACTTGTCGTAATTTAAGTCTGGCGTTTGAACAGCAAGCCATTCGCGTTAAAGTCGAAGATCAATCCATCTGCTTTCAAGATCGCTTGCAAGGTCAACATTGTTCCAATTTAAAAGAGGATTTGGGAGACTTCGTACTCAAACGTCGAGACGGCATTATCAATTATCAACTCGCCGTTGTGGTGGATGATTATTTGCAAGGTATCACTCATGTCGTTCGCGGCGCAGATTTACTGGATAATACCGAACGGCAAATTTGGCTGGCACAACTACTGGGTTATCCCACATTAAGCTATATGCATCTGCCACTCGCAATGAATGCTCAAGGGCAAAAATTATCGAAACAAAACCTTGCACAAGCCTTAGACCCAAAGCAAGCACCTGAATTATTACAGCAAGCCCTGCTTGCGTTACACCAGCCAGCAGTAGCTTTAGACCGACCTGAAATCATGCTGCAACAAGCTGTAGCACAGTGGAATACCGACCTAATACCACACAGCATCGAATTGGAAGGGCATTTTCTCTAATGCTTGGGAAAATAAAAAACCTCTCATCTGATTAGACAAGAGGTTTTCAAATTAAAATATATGCTGCTTCATTGGGGATAAATCCAATAGGCTTAGAAGCTTGATTCTTCTTTACTTGGATTGATGTCTTGCGTGGTTGCATCAATTTTCAGAATTAAGCTGATCATCACTGCACACATAATTAAAGATGAACCACCATAACTAATAAAAGGCAAAGTTAAACCTTTGGTTGGTAGCATGCCCATATTCATGCCCGCATTCACCAAAATTTGCAGCAAGAAGATAATACTGATGCCATAGGCCAAATAGCCTGCACGTAGATATTGATTGCGTAGCGCGCGATGACCAATTTTGATACAGCACACCAACATGCCAAAAGACAGCAGCAACACCACAGTAATGCCGAAAAAGCCAAACTCTTCTCCCAGCACTGCCAACATAAAGTCGGTATGGGCTTCAGGCAAATACGACATTTTTTGAATACTATGACCTAAGCCAACCCCTGCCCATTCACCACGACCAAAGGCCATCAGCGCATTAGAAAGCTGATAACCTGCACCTAAAGGATCATTCCAAGGGTTAGAGAACGACATCAAACGTTCAAAACGGTAAGGTTCAAATACAATCAGAAAGAAGAAAGCAGTTAGAATCGCGCCAAGGGCGATACCAAACTGAATTACAGGCGCACCTGCTAAAAAGAACACCCCTAACATCATCAGCACGATGACCACTGTTGCCCCCAAATCGGGTTCCGCAATAATCAAACCAACCGTTAAAATCATAATTGCCGCAAGTCGCACCAAACCTTTAACGGTGTTCCGGACTTCTGCCGCACGGCGCACCACATAGTCTGCCGTGAAGATGGCCATCATGACTTTAGCGACTTCCGTGGCTTGTAGCGTAAAGCCTGCAATACGAATCCAACGTGTCGAACCATTCACCTCCGTCCCGATCACCAATACAGCAGCGAGCAATACGATGGTGATCAGCCACAGAGGAAAGGTATTGTTGAACCATATATTCAAGGAAACCCGATAAGTCAAAAATGCAGCAACACCAGCCACCACAATTGAAATGGCATGCCGTACAACATAATGGAAAGGATTTTCCAGCATCCGATCGGCATAAGGCATGGAAGCCGAGGCCACCATGATTGAACCTAAACACAGCAAAGCAATGACACAAAAAATCAGAACATTTCGTGCCGTAAATTCGGCAGGAATTCGCGGGCTGATACGTTGATAGACTTGCTGAACTTTATTGATCGTTGTCTGAGCTACACTCGCCATACAACTCTCTCCTTATCATTCTTTTAAGTTAGCGCATTCACACAATCGACAAACTGATGACCGCGATCACCATAACTTTTAAACATATCAAAACTTGCACATGCAGGAGACAATAACACTACATCGTGTGCCTGCGTATGTGCTTGGCACAATTCTACCGCTTGTTTGAGTGTTGCAGCATGCAAAATTGTTGTAGTTCCTGCTATCGCCTGCTCAATCAGTTTGGCATCTTCTCCAATCAGCGCTGCCAGTTTAGCGTATTTTGCCAGTGAATCTTTCAAAGCCGTAAAGTCTTGTCCTTTACCTTGTCCACCCAAAATAATTGCCACCTTACCTTGCTGAGCTTCAATCGCTGCCCCTAGACCATCAATGGCAGCTAAAGTCGCGCCAATATTGGTGCCTTTAGAATCATTATAGTAGCGGACTTGGTTCACTTCTTTCACAAACTCACAACGATGCTCTAAACCTTTAAAATGCTTCAGGGTGTTCAGCATAGATGCTAAGGGCAAACCTATAGCCTCACCCAATGCCAAGCATGCCAATGCATTGGCGACATTGTGCGTACCCTGAATATACATGTCAGCACTTTTCAATAAGCGCTCACGACCACGTGCCAACCATATCGTACCGTCCGCATCTTTTAGAATGCCGTATTGATTCAGGTCTGGTGCATTCAGACCAAAACTCTGCAATGGCGTTACATCAGGGACCAAAGGACGCGTCAATGAATCATCACGGTTATACACCACTTTTTTCACACCTTGGAAAATACGGTGTTTGGCTTGATGATAGCCCCACATATCACCATGACGGTCTAGATGGTCTTCACTCATATTCAGGACCACAGCAACCTCTGCATTTAAATTTGCTGTGGTTTCAAGCTGGAAGCTCGATAATTCGAGAATATACAGCTCTGGATCATCCTTGGTTAAATCCAGCGCTGGTCGTCCTAAATTACCGCCTACAGCTACTTTCTTGCCTGCTTCTTGAGCCATGAGACCAAATAACGTGGTCACGGTACTTTTTGCATTTGAACCTGTAATGGCCACAATCGGTTTGTCCGTTGCACGGCGTAATACCTGAATTTCGCTGACAACTGGAATGTGTTGTGCAAAAGCCGCTTGAAGTTCTGGAAGCTTGAGATCTAAACCAGGACTCACAATAATTTCTTCGGCTTGTAATAAGAGTTCTTGATCCAATTGACCAAAACTGGTTTGTACATCGGCAGGAATCTGGTCATGTCCTGGAGGGATGGCTCGTGAATCTGTTACTGCAACGCGGTAGCCCTTTTCATGTAAGAAATTTACTGCTGCAACACCTGAAATTCCCAGCCCTGCAACGACTTTTAATCCACCACGCTGTATTAACATTTTTGCCCCATGTTTTGGTTGATTGGTAAAACTGACAAAATGTTAGCACTTTGCTGTTTTGAATGCTTTTTCTGTTTTGACTTTCTCTCTGTTTTTTTGTGTCAGCGCGTAAAAAAGCCGTCGAATCTGACGGCTTTTTGCGGATTAAGGAAAAAATGCTTATTTCCACTTCACGGCTTGAATTTCAGCATTTTTATTTGCACGGGGTGCATCCTCTTGGCTACAGCCACAACCGCCACCACAACCTGCAACAGGTACAGGCTTGAGCCATTTAGATAGTGTGTTCCAACCCTGCTTTTGCGTAAATCCAGCCAATGCGCCAAAGGTTTTATTGGATGTTTTAGGAAAAACTTTCTTAAACACCACCACTGTACTCCACAGCACCAAGGCTGCAACAATCAGAATTTCAACCATGTTCAGAGTCTCCTTACAGATTAACCGAAATAGTGCGACGCAATTTGATAAGTCAGGAATGACATCAAATACGCTAGGCCAAACAAATATGCGGTCATAAAGCTCACGGTTTTCCATGACCCTGTTTCACGACGTACGGTCGCTAAAGTCGCTAAACAATGTGGCGCATAAACAAACCAGACCAATAAAGACAAACCTGTTGCCAAAGACCAACCTAAATCACTATTACCGCTAATGATCGCCGCCAATCCTTGCGACATGGCATCATCATCCACCGCAGATAAAGCATAGACTGTGCCCAAAGCCGCAACGACAACCTCACGTGCCGCCATAGCAGGAATCAAGGCAATACAAATCTGCCAGTTAAAACCTAAGGGTGCAAAAATCGGTTGCATAATATGACCCAACATCCCCGCAAAGGAATAATCGATATCAGGCATGGTCGCACCCACTGGCGGTTGTGGGAAGGTACACAAGAACCAAAGCAGTACCGAAAGGGCAAAGATAATACCACCGACACGTTTCATAAAAATCTTGGTACGATCCAACAAACCAATACCGACACTTTTTAAGTCAGGAAAACGGTAACTTGGCAGCTCCATCAGCAAAGCATGTTGCGATTTATCTTTTTGGAAAAATTTCAATACAAATGAAACAATCAACGCACTGACAATGCCTGCCATGTACAAAGCAAACAGCACCAAGCCTTGTAAATTAAAAATTCCCCACACTGTTTGCGCAGGAATAAAAGCCGCAATTAATAAAGCATATACAGGTAGACGTGCCGAACAGGTCATCAGTGGTGCCACAAAAATTGTGGTTAAACGATCTCGTGGGTCACTGATACTGCGGGTTGCCATAATTCCAGGAACCGCACAGGCAAAGCTAGACAACAATGGAATAAATGCACGTCCACTCAAGCCTGCTTTAAACATTAGTTTATCCAGCAAAAATGCAGCGCGCGGTAGATAGCCTGACTCTTCCAAGACCAAAATAAAGAAGAACAGAATAATAATCTGAGGCAAAAACACCACGACGCCGCCCGCACCCGCAATAATTCCGTCAACCACCAAACTATGCAATAAAGGTTGCGAGATGGATGCACCAATCACTTCACCCAGCCAGCCAAATAAACTTTCGATCCCATCCATAAAAGGAGCTGCCCAAGCAAAAACGGCTTGGAAAATCACAAACATCATTACCGCAAGTGTGACTAAGCCAAGTACGGGATGTAAGAAAATTCGATCAAGGAAATCGGAGCGTTTATCTTCTTGGTCTGCATACTGCACCACATCATGCAAAATCGTGGCAATTTTCTGATGATGCGAACCTTTTAAGCCACTCAGTTCGGTATGGGGTACGGCATATTTGGCTTGATCTAAAGCATTTAACAAATTTTCAATGCCTGCATTACGCACCGCAACGGTTTCAGCGACAGGAATACCTAAGCGTTCCGACAGCTTTTGCGTATTGATTTGCATCCCACGACGGCGTGCTTCGTCCATCATGTTCAGAACCAGTAGAATTGGGCGTCCCAACTCAATCATTTCCAGCACTAAACCTAAATGCAGTTTTAAGTTGGTGGCATCCACCACACATAAAAATGCATCCTGATGCCCTTCTTCTGCAATTTTTCCCTGAACCACATCACGGGTGATGGCTTCGTCAGGGCTGGTTGCATCTAAACTATAGGTTCCAGGTAAGTCCAAGACCCGAACAGCTTTCCCAGAAGGCAAGGAGAACTGCCCCATTTTACGTTCTACCGTCACGCCCGCATAGTTCGCGACCTTTTGACGAGTTCCTGTTAAATGGTTAAATAAAGAGGTTTTACCGCAGTTAGGATTCCCGACAAGGGCAATACGCAACGCATCACTCATGCAGGTGCTCCTTCTATCTCAATTTCAATTTTTTCTGCTTCAACTTTTCTTAGTGCGAAACGGGTAAATCCGACCTGAATTAAAATCGGATCGCCACCAAAAATACCTTTTGTCACCACCTGAACGGAAGTACCAGGCACAAAACCTAAAGTTTCCAAACGACTGGCTATTAGGTCAGTCTGAGCTGCATTACCATCCACATGACGTTTGACGTTACGAATAATGGCTGTTTGCTTGACTTTCAAATCAGATAAAAGCACCGCACTAAACCCTAAAATATTTTCTGTAGTATACAAGCAAATGAGAATAATTACCAAATAAGGTTAGATTCCTATTCGCATTCACTTTATACCACAAGGTCCATCCAGAAAAATGTTGTAAAATTAGTTAAGATGGGCAATCTAAATCGGTTTCCTGAATTCGAAGCAGCAATGTTAAATAAAAAACCTAGAATACCTACACCTGTCCAAATTCCAGAAAAACTCAGCTTTCTTCAAGGTTTCCGTGACTATTTAATTGCACAAACTGTCAGCCCTCACACGCGGAATGCCTATCTTTCTGACCTGATTCAATGCAGCGAATGCCACAGCAAAGCCCTGATCGATTGGCAAAGTGATGATATTGCAGATGTACTTCTCAACTTAACTCAGCAAGGTAAAAGCCCGCGATCTATTGCACGTAGTCTTTCTGCCTTACGTTCATTTTATAAATTTTTAAGAGAACAAAAGCTTCGCAGTGATAACCCTGTGGCCAGTCATCGCACCCCTAAAATTGGACGTGCCTTACCTAAAGATCTTTCAGAACAAGACGTAGAAGCCCTAATTCTTGCACCAGATACCCATACTGCATTGGGCTTACGTGATCGTGCCATGTTTGAAGTCTTATATGCCTGTGGTCTGCGTGTATCAGAATTGTTAAATTTACGCTTAGAACTGATCAATTTGAAACAGGGTTATTTACGGATTGTCGGTAAAGGTAACAAAGAACGTTTGGTGCCTTTAGGACAAGTGGCTTGTCAATGGATTGAAAACTATTTGGCCCAAGCCCGACCAAGTCTGTATAAATCGGCAACTGACTATGTGTTCCTCACCCAACAAGGTGGGATTATGAGCCGACAAAACTTCTGGTATGCCATTAAGCGTTATGCCCTACAGGCTGGCATTCAAGCCGAACTTTCACCGCATACCATGCGTCATGCATTTGCCACCCATTTACTCAACCATGGCGCGGATTTACGTGTGGTACAAGTGTTATTGGGACATAGTGATTTATCGACCACACAAATTTATACCCATGTGGCACAAGTCCGTATGCAGCAACTACATGCCGAGTTCCATCCAAGAGCCTAAACCATAAAACAATATACGCTTCACAGAGCCCACAGCAAGAAATACCACGCTACAAAGTTTTTTTTGCTATGCTAGCTTCCTGTTTTTATACCTAAAAGAAAGGGTTTTATATGTCATTTACCCGCACAAAATTATTTATTGCATGTACCTTGGCAGGCAGTTTGGCCCTCACGGCATGTTCAAATTCAAATAATGATGACAAAAAGCAAAATACGCTCACAGCGAGTGCACCTGCAACTGGAGAGGCATCAAATCTTTCTGAACGCAATGCACAGCAACGCCTGATTAAAACGTTAGAGCAACATTTTAAAACTGCGGGTATTAATGCCAAAATTATTGATATCAAACCCACCGAAGTCCCTAATCTGTATTGGATTAACTTAGAAGGCATGAGTTCAGTCTATGCCACCAGTGATGGTAAATTTTTAATTCAGGGCGATGTCATTCGCTTAGGCGATAAAAAGTTACATAATGTCAGTGAGAACTTGCAAGCCTCAGCCAATAAAAAGCATTTAGCTAGCTTAAAAACAGAAGATCTGCTGGTGTATCCAGCGCAAGGTAAAACCAAGCATGTCGTTTATGTATTTACCGATGCAAGCTGCCCGTATTGCCACAAATTACATGAGCATATTCCTGAAATTACCGCTAAGGGCATTGAAGTTCGTTACATTGCTTGGCCACGTGGTGAGCAGTTTATGCCCGCAATGGAAAGTGTGTGGTGTAGTGCAGATCGTCAAGCTGCTTTTGACCAAGCCATTGCAGGTGCACAATTACCTGCCGCTACCTGTAAAAACCCTGTTCGCGATCAATATCAACTGGGCTTGAATATGGGTGTGAATGGTACACCTGCGATCTACAATACCGAAGGTGTTTATTTAGGCGGATACCTCAGCCCTGAAGAATTAGATCAGCGTTTAAATAACTAATTTTTATTTGTTATTTTACTATTAGTTATAGGTGGAGATTATCTTCGCTCCACCCTAGAGTCTGAGCGTTTTTTTAGCTATGATCTAGACTCGCGTAAAATTGAAGAAATAAATGGAGTGTGACGTGAAACCAGTTCGTCTGGCAATCCTCGGTCTTGGTACTGTGGGTGGTGGTGCCCTTAAACTACTAGAAGAAAACGCTGCGGAGATTAAACGTCGCACCGGTCGAGGAATTGAAATTACCCACGTAGGTACTCGTCGTCCGCGTCCAGACCTTGATCTTCCAGCCTCTGTAAAACAAAGTGCAGACCTGATGGCCATCGTACGTCAACCCGATGTCGATGTTGTGGTAGAGGTGATGGGTGGTATTCATCCTGCCTATGACGTGATTATGGAAGCCATCAAGCATGGCAAACAAGTCGTCACTGCCAACAAGGCTTTACTGGCTGAACATGGCAATGAATTGTTTAAAGCGGCAGAAGACAATGCTGTACAAATCGCCTATGAAGCTGCGGTTGCAGGCGGCATTCCCATCATTAAAGTGATGCGCGAAGGCCTAGCTGCCAATAAAATTGATTGGTTAGCAGGTATCATTAACGGCACAGGCAATTTCATCTTAACTGAAATGCGCGATAAAGGTCGTGCCTTCGAAGACGTGCTACAAGAAGCACAAGAATTAGGCTATGCCGAAGCTGATCCAACCTTTGACGTTGAAGGGATTGATGCTGCACATAAACTGACAATTTTAGCCTCTTGTGCATTTGGTATTCCATTACAGTTTGACAAAGTCTATACCGAAGGCATCAGCAAAATTACAGCACAAGATGTGAAGTATGCTGAAGAACTTGGTTTCCGAATCAAGCATTTGGGTATTGCACGTCGTGCAGAAAAAGGCATTGAACTACGTGTTCATCCAACGCTCATTCCATCTGAAGAACTCCTTGCCAATGTCAATGGGGTAAAAAATGCCGTCTTGGTACAAGCACATGCTGTCGGCCCAACCTTGTATTACGGTGCAGGTGCCGGCGCTGGTCCTACAGCTTCTGCGGTCGTTGCCGATGTGATCGATATCGTACGTGATATTTCTTATACCGAAGATGGTGCAGGTACAATTCCTCAATTGGCCTTCGAAGCATTAACCGACATGCCAATTTTAAGTCGTGAAGAAATGACGACTGGATACTACATTCGCTTAAATGCCGAAGACCAAACTGGTGTACTTGCTGATGTCACCACGATTTTAAGTCGTGCAGGCATTAGTATTGATGCCATTATGCAACAGTCTCGCTTAAAAGACCTGATTCCAATCGTGATTTTGACCGATCCAGTGGTTGAATCAAAGATGGATGAAGCCTTGCAGCAAATCCAAGCCTTGCCAGTTATTCATGGCGAAATTGTGCGAATTCGTTTAGAATCGCTTGATAATTAATCGGGTCGAGGGGGCAATTCCCCCTTACCAAGCTCTACCCATAATTGGAACATCATCATGTCGAATGCCAATCGTTATACTGGTTTAGTTGACCGTTATCGTGACCGTTTACCAGTGTCTGCTACTACTCGTGGAATCTCTTTGGGCGAAGGTAATACTCCGCTTATTAAGCTGGAGAACATTCCACGTATTATTGGTAAAGATGTTGAAATTTATGTGAAGTATGAAGGCTTGAACCCGACAGGCTCATTCAAAGACCGCGGCATGACTATGGCTGTGACCAAAGCGGTTGAAGACGGTTCAAAAGCAATTATCTGTGCATCTACAGGCAATACTTCTGCTGCTGCGGCAGCGTATGCCGCACGTGCTGGCATCAAAGCCTTTGTGTTAATTCCTGAAGGCAAAATTGCCATGGGCAAAATGGCGCAAGCCATGATGTACGGTGCGATCACCATGCAAATTCGCGGTAACTTTGACGATGGTATGCGTCTTGTAAAAGAAGTTGCTGATCAAGCACCTGTGACCATTGTTAACTCGATTAACCCATACCGTTTACAAGGTCAAAAAACCATTGCTTACGAAATCGTAGAAGCTTTGGGTCGTGCACCAGACTATCACTGCTTACCTGTAGGTAACGCAGGAAATATCACTGCACACTGGATGGGTTATACCGAAGCGGTTGCCAACCAGCCTGCGGATCAGTTTGAACAAGTCATTTACGATGCTGCGACAGATCAATTCACAGGTCCTAAACCAGAAGGCTTACCGATCATGGTCGGCTATCAAGCTGATGGCGCTGCACCTTTCTTACGTGGTGCACCAGTTGAACATCCTGAAACGGTTGCAACCGCCATTCGTATTGGTAACCCACAAAGCTGGAACCATGCCAAAGCTGTGGTCCGTGACTCTAAAGGTTGGTTTGATGAACTTGCTGATGCTGAAATTTTAGAAGCACAACGTTTGCTTTCTATGTATGAAGGCGTCTTTGTAGAGCCGGCTTCTGCTGCCTCTATCGGTGGTGCAATCCGTGATATTAAAGCGGGTAAAATTGCTGAAGGTTCTGTGATCGTGTGTACCGTAACAGGCAATGGCTTAAAAGATCCAGACACCGCCATCAAACAATGTGCTGATGCCGTAATGTTGTCTATTGATGCAACGATGTCTCAAGTTAAAGACTCGATTCTTTCAAATATGTAAGTTTCTACTTGCACTAAAAAACCAGTTGCTTGCAACTGGTTTTTTAGTGGCTAGATAATGATTTTATTCTTCATATTCATAATCTTCATCATAACTATGCATTTTTGCGAGTTCTTTTTCCAGACGCTGAATTTCTTCTAACTCAATTTGCTTAATCTCAAATAAAGGTTGTTTGAGCAAAGCATTCACTGCGTATAAAGCCTCATTTTGCCACAGGGCAATGTTTAAAATTTGCTTATCTTCATCATAACTTAAGCCGTACTCAGCCTGAATGAGCGCTGTTAATAAAATAGGCTGTTCCGATAAAGACTCCAATGAACCTGCTAATTGGATATCCGAATAATCGTAATCCGCAAAGATAGATTCAATTTTGCCTTTGAGTAATTCTGGGCTTTCAGCATAAATGAGTCCTGCAAAAAACTCGTCATGCTCTTCAAGCCATTGCTGTTTTTTGGTCGACCACAAACCATAGAACTTAACTTCATGTTCAAAGCTAACCAGTTGAAATTTTTGCATTTCAGCCATTTGTACGAAGCTAAAAGTATCCGCATCACTCAGACTACTTGGCAGCACATCCCGAGAAACTTCCCCATCTTGGTAAATATGCTCACCACAACGTGAAAAAACAAAGTCATCCAATTGTTTTAACGTGGCTTCATCTGCATCAAATAAAGATTCTACCTCGTACAAAGCAAAATCTCGTGCACCCTCAACCTCCAGCCTCTGATAAGCCGCTTCGGCTTCAGCCTGATCTTGAAAAACATTACTAATCCGATTGCCTGCGACATAAAAAACTTCATCGTTATAGCCGAAGTATTTTGCACGAATAACGTAGGTGGTCATATTCATCTCCTGATTTTTTAGCCACGCTTAAACGAAGCTTTGTTGTTTTCTTTGATGTAATGCTTGCGCACTTTGCGGAATTGCCATGCCATTATCCATCCACAGTTCAAACTGCATCGCGTGGAAGATATCATCTGGACTATAGACAATATTCTGTAAATTCGGTAATACGCCTATTCGCGGTAAAATATCGTAAATAAACCAACTGTTATGTGTAAAAAGTAAAGAATGCAGCTTCCCTGTTTGTGCCAAAGGTGAAAGCATTAATTGGGATGCAATTGGGTTTTGGGCGTAGACTTGATGTAATTGTTCTAAATGCCGTTCTAAATTTTGAGGTAATCGGCTTGTATCAATGGCATGAACAAAGTCACTTAAAGTAGGAATAAAACGCTGCTGATAATCCACCAATAAATGATCACGTTCACATAAGTCTTTTATGTCAATCGATTTGCCCGCACTGTTCTGAACACTATGACCAAATATCGGGATCACAACTGAATTTATTCCCCACAAGGTATGTAAAATTCGATGCCGAGCGTCACTACATAAACTTTTGGTACTATCAATAAATGCATGTAATTCATAATAATCTTCTGGCTCTCCACCCCAACGTTTCGCTGAAATTCGAGCATGTTGCATCGCATTCATAGTCAGATCCAGTCGTTATCTTGTTATTTCGCTATCATACGCATTCCACATACAAAAAATAGTCAAAAACTCATCTTTAAGACAAGCTGTGTCGCAGCCCATAGGCATAAAAAAACTCTTCATCAAGAAGAGTTTTTTTAAGATAGAAATTAAATTCGTTTTGGTAACTGACTTGCCCACGTCATTAAACGGGTCGCATCTTCAGTTCGACTTTGAGATGTACTCGCACCTAGAATAACCACGACTGCCGGACGTGAATTCAGGGTAGTATGCATGACTACACAACGCCCTGCTTCATTGATATAACCT
The DNA here is from genome assembly GCF_023824315.1 of Acinetobacter tibetensis. NCBI lineage: Bacteria > Pseudomonadati > Pseudomonadota > Gammaproteobacteria > Moraxellales > Moraxellaceae > Acinetobacter > Acinetobacter tibetensis. The sequence continues at coordinate 3,131,968 of NZ_CP098732.1, forward strand.
GTTTTAGACAAGTTGATATTCCAACCGCCATTACGAACTAAGGCATTGGTATTATTAGACTTTAACATCCGATAACCGAGATTAAAATCATAACTGGCTGTGGTTGAAAACTGACGAATTAAACCGTATTGCGATGCGGTGCTGACTAAAATACCCAAGTCACGTGCTGACGCAACGTTGTGCGGATCTAAGCCTGTAGATTCAACATAATGTGTCGAGCTCATGCCCAATGCACGTGCCTTCGCATTCATTGCAGAAATGAAAGCACTACGTCCTCCTGGATACGTTCGCGCTAACGCTGCTGCCGCTGGATTTTCCGATTTCATTAAAGCAAAAAGCAACGCTTCTGCACGGTTCATGCTATCCCCTGCACGTAGCGTTGAACTCGAATTTTTACCGCCTGCCCCTGCAAAATCGACCGACTGTAGGGTAATTTCCTCAGACATGTCTAAACGTGCATCGGCAATGACTACTGCTGTCATTAATTTAGTAATTGAAGCAATCGGTAATGCAGCATTGGTATTTTTACTATAGAGCACCTCACCTGTTTGTGCATCCATGACCAGCGCTGCACGGGCACTTACAGAAGGTTGACTGCTATAACCCGCAGAGGTATCAATAATATGAACCGTTTTCGGTGCAGAATAGGAAGGTACCCCATTAGAGCTGCGAACCGTCGTGGTCACTTTGGCTGATCCTTGCGGAGACACTTCCTCAACGAGTGAAGAAACATCACTATTTAATAATTGACTCGCTTCCTCTGAAGACCAGTTCATTGAAGCCTGACCAACACTCCCCGAGGAAGGATTAATGACGAGTTCAGCAAAGCTTGTTGAACTCAGGCTGAGTAGAATAGACATACTCAACACATGCATGAATGACTTCTTAGAATTTTTCACAATCGTTTACTCAACTCAGGGAGGTAAGATACATTTGCGTATTACCTCAAATATGCCTTACATTTACACAGCAACGGGAATTTTGCGTTCACGCTATTGTGCAAAACTTTTAATTTCGGAATAAGAATAGGATTGCTAATTTTGTCGTTTCATTGCAAGCTTATTTTGCTTTATGTAACAAAAATGATGTAATTTTTTTAGCCAGAGGGAGAAATCGGTGATTACAGTTTTAGTGGTGGATGACCATGAATTAGTCCGTACTGGTATTTGCCGTATGCTAGAAGATCATGCAGATGTACAAGTCATCGGTCAGGCGGAATCTGGTGAAGAAGCAATTAACCTCGTTCGCCAACATCACCCTAATGTGGTTTTGCTGGATGTGAACATGCCAGGTATTGGTGGCGTAGAAACTACTCGCCGCCTATTACAAACTGCACCTGAAACCAAAGTTTTAGCTGTGAGTGGTTTGGCCGAAGAACCCTACCCATCATTGTTATTGAAAGCTGGTGCCAAAGGCTATATCACCAAAGGTGCTCCTGTCAGTGAAATGGTTCGTGCCATTAATAAAGTCATGCAAGGTGGCAAATATTTCAGCGCCGATATTGCAGAGCAACTCGCAAGCTCTTATTTATCCGACACGCAACAATCACCATTTGACGCTCTGTCTGAACGCGAAATGCAAGTTGCCATGATGGTGGTGAATTGTATCAGCGCACAAGAAATTGCGGATAAGCTCTTTGTCAGCGTAAAAACAGTCAATACTTATCGCTACCGTATTTTTGAAAAATTAAACATTGATAGCGATGTCAAACTGACACATCTAGCCATTCGTTATGGTCTAATCAAACCTTAAAGAACAAAAACTTTCATCATCTAATCGGTTTGCAGCATGCAACATTCCCAATATTTCGAATTAAATCAATACTTTTTTGGGCTGTGGTATGCCGCTTACCGCTTATTGATCACCAGTTGTCTGGTCCTCATTTTTATTCTGACCCAAGATGAACTCTCAACCAACTACGAGTTTCCCCAACTTTATTTTTATGTGCTCTGGGGCTATTTTTTCATTAACTGCGTACAATTTTTTAATCTGAAGCATTTTAAACAGCATATTCCTCAGCAGTTTACATTCATTTTCATTGTCGATGTTGTTGCCTTAAGCCTACTCACCATCGCCACCAATGGTCCGAATTTAAGTATCAGTATCCTGTTCTTAACCACCATTTTTGCAGCTTCGTTACTCCTCAATACGCAAAAAGCCTTAATTATTACGCTAATTGCGGTGATTGCTGTGATCTATCAACAATTCTTGATCAGCTTTCTGACCCAACATTCATTCCAGAATCTGGGGAATAGTGTGATCTTGGCGGTTTTATTTTTTGTCTTTTATATCTGTGGACAAATTGCAGTTCGTCGCTTCCAACTGCTCGATCATGTCAATTTTTCCCAATCACAAGAACTGAAACGTCTGCAAAACATTAATCGCTATATCTTGGAACAAATTGAAACTGGCTATTTGGTCTTAGATGAAAACTGCCATATTCTTTTAAGTAACCCTGCTGCCTGTGCTTTACTGGGCATTGCGCCATTTTACGCCTTTGATAAATATCCGCTGTATAAACTACAACCTGATTTATTTGAGTTACTGGACTTTGATCAGGTGCAAAACGGGGAAAAATTTCAGTTTGAATCTCAGCTCAGTCGCTATCATTTGCATATTGAAGTGCAAAAACTGATTGTCCCTCAACAGGTACTGACGCTTTTGGTCATTCAAGATGGGCAAAAAATGAATCAACAGGTACAACAATTAAAATTGGCTGCGCTGGGGCAGCTCTCTGCCAGTATTGCGCATGAAATTCGTAACCCCTTAGCAGCCATTGTTCAAGCCAATGAATTACTACCGCACAGTACGGTTGATCAACAGCAAACGCTGAGCCAAATGATTAGCAAGCAAACCAAGCGGATTGACAAAATTGTGCAAGACACTTTAAGTATGGTCCGTAATCAAGGCACTCAACCGATTAGCATACAATTAGATCATTTTATCCCGATTTTTATTCAAGAAGACCTGCCCGATCTTAAGACTAAAATTTTATGTCATATTGCCCCACAGCTCAGTTTAAACTTTGATGAAGCACAATTTAGACAGGTATTAATTAATTTAATTCGCAATGCAATCCGACATAATTCACCTGAACGCAGTACAATAGAACTCCACTGCTATACGCAGGATAAAAACATTCACATTGATGTGTGTGATTTTGGGGAAGGCGTGGCGATTCACGATCAAGCCCACCTGTTTCAACCGTTCTTTAGTACCGCGATTACAGGAACAGGTTTAGGATTATATCTATCACATAGCTTTTGCGAGGCCAATCAAGCCCTCTTAAGCTATGTAGAACAACAACAGGGAGCTTGCTTTCGCATTCAATGCCGACAGCTAACTTAATAATTCAATTTTTACTGGGGTGTTATAGTGGCGCAACAACCACTCGTTTTATTTGTAGATGACGAAGAAGACCTATGTACGCTGATGCAAATGATGCTGAGCCGTATGGGAATCGAGACGCATGTGGCTTATCGTTTAACACAGGCCAAAAAAATGTTGTCTGAACATCACTATGATGTTTGTTTTACGGATTTAAATCTCCCTGACGGGAGTGGCTTGGAATTGGTTGAGGAAATTTCTCAACGGTATCCTCAGTTGCCTGTCGCAGTGCTGACGGCCTATGGCAATATGGACATTGCGATTGCCGCACTCAAAGCGGGTGCTTTTGACTTTGTCAGTAAACCGATTAAACAAACCCATCTGGAACAGTTGTTACAAAAGGCTCTGAACAATCCTGTGCAGCAACAGGCTTCTAGCGAAGATGCACTTGAACAACGCATGCTGATTGGTCAGTCTGTACCCATCCAACAACTCCGTGTCACCTTAAAGAAGATCGCTCGCTCACAAGCTCCCGTGTTTATTACAGGTGAATCTGGTACAGGCAAAGAAGTTGTGGCGAACTTGGTTCATCGCCTCAGTAATCGCAACGAAGGCCCTTTTATTGCCATTAACTGTGGCGCTATTCCTTCAGACCTGCTCGAAAGTGAGTTGTTTGGACACAAAAAAGGCAGCTTTACTGGCGCAACTCAAGATAAACAAGGTTTGATTCAATCTGCACATGGCGGTAGTTTATTTTTAGATGAAATTGCTGAACTGCCTTTGAATATGCAAGTCAAATTGCTCCGTGCAGTGCAGGAAAAAACCATTCGTCCAATTGGCTCAGATACTGAAATTGATGTCGATTTCCGTGTGATCAGTGCCAGCCACCAAGACTTAGAATCACTGGTTCAGCAAGGTAAATTCCGACAAGACCTATTTTTCCGTATTCATGTGATGGATCTGGTTTTGCCCCCACTCCGCGAACGCGGTCAGGATATTTTAATTCTTGCGCAACATTTTATTCACAAAGTCTGTCGTGAATGGGAAATTGAAGTCAAAGCATTAACGACACGTGCGAAAGATTTTTTATTGGCACAATACTATCCAGGGAATGTCCGTGAACTGCGCAATATCATCGAGCGTGCCATTACGTTAAGTGATGAAGACTATATTGATATTCAGCATTTACAAAGTGCACCCTTACGTCGCAGCATCCACGTACCAGTATCGTCGATCGAGCAAATGCTGACAACGCCTTCAGAATTAACTCTAGTGCCTCGAAAATTGCCTGATGAAGGATTAGAACTGTATCTAGAAAATATTGAAAAAGAGATTCTGCTCAATGCATTGAATATTACGCATTGGAATCGTACTTTGGCTGCCAAAAAACTGGGGATGTCCTTCCGTTCTTTGCGTTATCGCCTGAAAAAGTTTGGACTGGATACTGATGAATAATTAACGGCGATTAGCAATGATCTCTGCAGCATGCTCTAGATAGGTCTCTTCCTTCATATCATGTTGCAAGGGATATTGCTGATCGGGTTGAATGCCAATGCCTTCAATCATCTTCCCTGATGGGGTGTAATAATGAGAGACCGTCATTTGTAGCGCAGTACCATTCGACAATGGAAACAGTTTCTGGACCACACCTTTACCATAACTTTTTTCCCCAATCACCCAAGCACGACGATGCTCTTTCATCGCGGCCGTAAAAACTTCTGCTGCAGATGCAGATCGAGCATTAATTAATACACCAACTTTCAGATTCTGAAATTCCGAGCTAGGTAAAGCTTGAAATTGCTGATTACCTTCTGAGCGACTTTTGGTGGTGACAATAATGCCCTGATTTAAAAATAAATCCGCCGTTTCCACCGCTGCAGACAATAAACCACCGGGATTATTTCGTAAATCAATCAGCACCGCCTTAAGACGGGATGGGTTGTTTTCTTCAATTAAACGCTTAATTTCATTGGCTGTATCTTGTTGAAACACGCGAACTTTAAGCAACAGCACTTGATTATGTAGCAGTTGTGCCTCAATGTCTGTTTCAATTTTCTTGGTCCGAACCAAACTGATGGGCTTGGTGTTCTGCCCCAATTGCACACTTAAAGGCGAGCCAATTGCACCATACAACAAAGCATTGACCTGTTCACGGTTCAGCTTTCTTAATTCTTGATCATCAATTTTGAAAACAGAAACGCCATTACGTAAGCCTTGCTTATAGGCATCGGCTTCCGGCTTGAGTCCTTGAATGGTCCATTGACGCTGATTGTCATAACTTAAACTAAAATCGACCGAAGCCAAGTCACCATCGGTATATTGCACCAACTGCTTATAATCTTCGGGCGATAAATAACGAGAATAACGGTCTAAACCACTCACCAAACCCTGAATGGCTTGTTGGAAAAGTTGTTCATCGTTTTTATTATCGACGTAATTGTCTTTGACAATGCCATAAATCTGCACAAACTGCTGAATCGATTCAACAGGGACTTCAGGATAACTTTGTTCGACTTCATCAAAATCTGGAGCAGTGTCAGTCTCATTCACTGCCCCAATTGCAGGTCCACAACACATGAATAACGCTGTTAAGGGAATAACAAATTTCAAGTGTTGTGTCATTGATTCACCTGTGAAAAGCCGACTTAGGCTTGTAGGGTAATAAGATTACGACCTTGCATTTCTGCTGGAACAGGCAATTGCATCAAATTTAACAAGGTTGGTGCAACATCCGCTAACACACCACCTTCCGCAATAGTGGCTTGGGTTGGACCCACATAAATAAATGGGACCAATTCTGTTGTATGTTGAGTATGCACTTGCCCGCTCACATAGTCCTGCATTTGCTCCACATTACCATGATCGGCAGTAATCAGCATATGGCCTTTGTTTGCCATCACAGCATCGTACACACGCCCCAAACAGGTATCCACCGCTTCTACAGCTTTCACTGCTGCTTGGAATACACCAGTATGCCCCACCATGTCACCATTGGCATAGTTCACCACCAACAGATCATATTCACCTGAATTAATCGCCGCGACCAATTCATCAGTCACTTCATAAGCACTCATTTCTGGTTTTAAATCATAAGTCGCAACATTTGGTGATGGGATTAAAATACGTTTTTCACCAGGATATTCGTCTTCACGACCACCGCTAAAGAAGAACGTTACGTGCGCATATTTCTCCGTTTCAGCAATACGCAACTGTGTTTTACCTAAATTAGAAAGGTATTCACCCAATGAATTATGCAATGCTTCAGGCATATAAGCCACAGGGGCATCAATGGTCGCTTGATAACGCGTTAACATCACGAACATCGACAAATTCGGCACTACTTTACGTTCGAAGCCAGCAAAATCTTGCTCTACAAAGGCTTTGGTAATTTCACGCGCACGGTCAGCACGGAAGTTCATAAAGACAATGCTGTCACCGTCTTGAACTTTAGCCACATCACCAATGCGTGTCGCTTTGACAAATTCATCAGATTCATCGGCTGCGTATGCTTGCTCCAAGCCTTCCACTGCCGTTGCAGCCGTACGAACCCCCTCACCTTCTGTCAATAAACGATAGGCTTGTTCAACGCGATCCCAACGGTTATCACGATCCATGGCATAGTAACGACCAATCATAGTGGCAATACGCCCTTGATTTGGATATTGCGCAAATAAAGCATCGAGTTTTTCTAATGAAGGCTGCGCGCTTTTAGGTGGAGTATCACGGCCATCCAAGAAGGCATGTAAATATACTTGAACGCCACGTTTGAGTGCTAGCTCTGCCATTGCCACAATATGGTCTTGGTGTGAATGTACACCACCTTCAGAGAGTAAGCCCATAATGTGGACTGCACCTTGAGCGGCTTTGGCTTTTTCAACTGCATCGATCAATACTTGCTGTTCAAAAAAAGCACCTGTACGGATGTCTTTGGTAATTCGGGTAAAATCTTGATACAGCACACGGCCTGCACCCAAATTCATATGACCGACTTCTGAGTTACCCATTTGTCCATCTGGCAAGCCAACATCTTCACCAGAACCAGAGATTAATCCATGCGGATGCTTTTGTTGCATAGCAGTCAAGTTTGGTCGTTGTGCTGCAAGGAAGGCATTATCTTTAACCGCTTCACGGTGTCCAATACCATCCATAATTACCAATACGTGGGGGACTTTGCTGGCAGTTGCATCCGTCATGATTTACACTCTTGTCTATAAATTGGTCGCTATATCTTACCGAATTTTCGTTCAAGACTCCATGTATGCGACAGGGTTAAACTCACTTGTACAGATTGTTTTCTCCGATCTGTACAAATTCTTAGCGTGCACGGCGCAATAAATAGCCACCCACCACAAACATAAAGACAATTGGTACGAATACAAACCAAGCGGGTGACGGGCTATACACCAAACTGGCATAACCCAGAAAATCCTGTAAATAAAAGAAACCAAGTCCAATAAATAAAGCAATCACCAAACGAAAGCCCATCGATTGTTGACGTAATGGTCCAAAAATAAAAGAACAGGCAATCAAGACCAGCGCGATTAAAGCAAATGGCGAACCCACTTTTTGCCAGAATGCCAATTGGTAGGTTTTAGGCACTTGGCTATATTCATGCATATAACTCATAAAGCTGACCAATTGACTCGGCGATAAATCTTCAGGATCAATAGTGACCATATGGACATATTTCGGTTGTAATGCCAAAGCCAAGGGTTGTTGTACTGCATCGCGTTTGACCGCATTGCCTGCATCCTGAATTTCTACCTGTTCAGTGTCTTTTAAATTCCAACGACCATCTTGAACAAATTGTCCTTGTTCAGCATCTAATACACTATTTAAACGGTATTCTTGATCAAAATCGACCACTTGAATATTACGCAATTGACCTTTTGAGTTGGCATAATCAATATAAATAAAGCGCTGCCCTTCACGCGTCCAATAGCCTTTCACCTCACCTAACGCCGCAACGCTACGGTGACTTTTCACACTCTTGGCCTGTTCATTGGTATAGGGGATGACCCATTCGCTTAATACGAAGGATAAAATCACCAGAATTAAAGCTGAACGGATCACCCAGCCCACAATACGCCACAAACTAATCCCGATGGAACGCATCACAATCAATTCACTGTTAGATGCCATGGTGCCTAAGCCCAATACCGCCCCAATTAAAGCAGCAATCGGTAAAATCTCATACAGATAGCGTGGTGCACCCCATAAGACATAAATCAGGGCCTGCCAAGCGGTATAGGTGTCATTCAGCTCACTTAATTCACCCAAATAGGTAAATAGAATTTGTAATACCGACAAGACCGCTGTCGCCCCCAACATGGCATAGGCTGTGGTCTTAGTCACATGTTTCGCGACAATACGACGTGCAAACATTTTAAGACCTCACTCGCTGAATCTGCTTCTTAATTTTTGGAGCTAGTTTTTGCTTACGCGAGAAAATCGCGGCTGCCATTGCATAGACAAAGAGCACCAACGGATAGGCCCAAATTCCAATTTCCTGTTTGCTGACACGGGTTTTTATCGCCATCATCGCGACAATTAGGCTGGCAAAAATCAACAGTGCAGGAAACAGTTTTAAATAACGTCCCTGACGTGGGCTCACTTCAGACAAAGCCACAGCCAATGCTAATGCCACAATCATGACCAGTGGAACAAACATCCGCCAACCCAACTCGCTGGCAACAGTTGGGTCATTACGGTTTTGCCATAACTTACTCGTGGTTAATGCCTCGACTTCAGCACTTTCGAATTTAGCTTCTTTATCATTTTCTAAACGCAAGCGATAACTTTGAAATTCGGCTTGGGTATATTTCGGTTGACCTGAATAGATTTCATAACGACGACCTTGGATCAAATCGACCACATTGGCGCTGTCATTGGCCACTTCAACGCGTGTTGCTTCTTTTGCCAGAATCATGACGTCTGGCTTACCTTCTTTTTCTGCACGTTGATAAAAGAAAATATCTTTCAGATTTCGCCGATCTTCTGATAAATCGCCGGCATAGATGGTATATCGACCCGAAGAAATAAACTCTTTAGGGCGAACCAAATCGAAACCCGTACGTACTGCCTGACTGGTGGTCAGTTGTTCAAACTGACGTAGGCCCCAAGGTGACATCCAGAGCATTAACACACCCTGTAACAGCATAAATACCAAGGTCAATGGAATCAGCATTCGTGCCAATTGATGTCGGCTGACGCCACTTCCGTTCAGGACAGCCATTTCATGATCGACATATAAACGACCAAACACCAGCATCAGACCAATAAAAAAACCCAAAGGAAAAATCAGCGTTAAAAACTCAGGTAAACGATAACCGATGATGCTGAATAAAATACTCGCATCTAAACGACCTTGAGCAGCGACACCGAAATACTTGATTAATCGGCCGCCCATCATGATTAAGGTCAATAAGCCAATCACAACCAATGAATTAGACACCACTTGCTTGACTAAATAACGCCGAATAATCAAATTGATTCTTCCAATTTCAAAAAGAGTAAAAACTACCGTTAGTTTACCCGAATGTTAAAAATATAAAACCTATTCCCCTGCTTCTGCATTGAAACTCGAACCATAAAAATGTTTCAATGGCTGAATGACTTAAAACCCTCAAAGGCGTGAAGACCCCCTATGAAACTCAGCTTGAATACCGCTCTACCCGCTCCCGCTACCGATCAGGCTTTATTCATTTTAGCCGACAATGCTCAGCTTGCTCAGATCGCATCAACATATCAAATCAATGACTTAGAACAGATTGCACAAGCCACGCAATTTAAAGCTGGATTCAACGAAACTTTACCACTCTTGGCAAAGATTCCTGGATTTGCCCATACTGTTTTGATTGGACTCGACAAAGTTGAAGATTTGCAGCCTGCAAAATTAGCAAAAATTGCACAAAGCATTATCAAATCTTCACAAAAAAAATATCAGCAGATTCAAGTTGATCTGAATGCTTTGCCTGAAGCCTTGCATTATTTATTTGCCTTAAGCCTCACTCAAGCAACTTATGGCTATGATGAATTTAAATCGAAAAAGAATGAATTTTTACTCAATGAAATTGGACTTATTGCTGCGCAAAGTCCTTTAAATCATTCACAGTTAAGCCTGATTCAAGCCATTCAATCAGGTCAGGATTATGCACGTGACTTGGGTAACCGTCCGGGCAATATCTGTTTCCCTGAATATTTAGCCGATCAAGCTTTGGCTTTGGCACAGCAATACCCAGAGCAACTCAAAGTTACCGTGATCAATGAACAGGAAATGGCCGATCTTGGCATGTTTGCCTTTTTAGCGGTCAGCCGTGGTTCAGACCGTCCGGGTCGTATTATTACTCTGGAATACAAAGGTCAACCAGATCAAGCACCGATTGTTTTGGTCGGTAAAGGTGTGACTTTCGACACAGGTGGTATTTCACTCAAACCCGGTCTAGGCATGGACGAAATGAAATTCGACATGTGCGGAGCGGCTTCGGTGCTCGGTACCTTGCGTGCTTTATGTGAAGCGAAACTGCCGATTCATGTGGTGGGTGCAATTGCCGCCGCAGAAAATATGCCGTCTGGTCATGCCACCCGCCCTGGAGATATTGTCACCAGTATGAGTGGTCAAACGGTTGAAATCTTAAATACCGATGCCGAAGGTCGTTTGGTGCTCTGTGATACCTTAACCTATATCAAACGCTTCAACCCTGAATTGGTGATTGATATTGCGACCTTAACAGGTGCATGTGTGGTGGCTTTAGGTTCAGTCTTAACGGGCATGTTTACCCCAGATGATGAACTCGCTGCTGAATTAAATGCCGCAGGTCAAACCGCCTTTGACCGCGTATGGCGTATGCCTGTGATTGATGATTATCAAGAGCAGCTCGACTCACCATTTGCCGACATTGGTAACATTGGTGGTCCAAAAGCAGGTGCAGTGACCGCTGCATGCTTCTTGCAACGTTTTACCCGTGAATATCGTTGGGCACATTTGGATATTGCAGGCACAGCATGGCTTTCGGGCAGCAACAAAGGTGCAACTGGACGTCCAGTGCCGTTGTTAATGCAATTCTTAGCTAACCGCGTTAACACGAATGGCTAAAGTTCGCTTTTATCTGTTTGAAAAAAGTCCAGAACGGCAAGTCGAAAGTACTTGCCGTTTGTGTCGTAAAATTCTGCGTCAACCCAAACGGATTTGGCTGTATTGTCCCGATGCCGCATTGCAGCAACAATTGGATGAACGCTTATGGAGTTTCGATGCAGCCAGCTTTATTGGACATGGCATTGACCAAGAGCATGCCAGTATCTGCATCTCGGCACACTTACCCACAGAAAATGATTGGATTGTGTTTAATTTTAACAATCAGGCACTTGATCAATTTCATGAATTTAGCCAAATTATAGAAATTATTGAAAATAATGATTCTGCTAAACAGCTCGGTCGTGAAAAATTTAAACAATATCGACGTTTAGGCATTGAACCTCAAACTTTCAAGCTTTAACTGTTCAACCTTAGGGAGAAATATGGTGGCATTAAATGTCGGTCCAGATTTTAAACAGCGCTGGTTAGAAGCGCCTGAAGCTGTACGTCAGACATTTATGGATGATCTGAATCATATTTGTCATTTATTACAGCCCGAGACACAAACCCAGCTCTGGCTCGCAGCAGATCAGAAAGCCCAACAGCAAGCACAGCAAACCATTGAACAAGCCTATGCCGATCTCAAAGCACGCCTAATTGAAGAAGCGCGAGTTCGTCGTCAATTGGCTTTAGAACAATCCTTAGCCAATAAGCGGGCTGCAACTGAACACTATGCGCAACAACTCTTTGCGGATGAAAAACGTCAATTTGCTGAGCAAACCCAAACCTTAGACCACTTGCGCCAGCATATTGAACAAGAAACGCTGCGCTATACCGAACGCTATCACGTCAATGATAGTCACCAAAATCTGGACTTTGCCCCAGGCATGGTGCATGTTTCAGATCAACAGATTTTGTCTGAATTAGAAACTGTGCGTTTACGTTTAGAACTTGAAGCTGAAGCGCACATTGAACAAGCCGTGAGTAAATTCCGCAATAAATTACGTGCCGCAGCGCAAGAAGAAATTGAATACATATTACATAATTCTAATTTTTCTGATGTAAAACCAACCGTTTAATTTTTCTACTTCAATTTGATGTGTGTCATGAAAATGACACATAAATGTCACAATATGGTCATCACTTTAAAACAAAACTTTGAAGTGTTGACGCCAAAAATTGACATATCAATAAATTAGGAAGAAAAAATGGACCTACTGAACCACGTTTCTCACCGCATTGCTGCTCTCGATTCAGGCGAACAATGGATTGTTTCTGCTCAAAAACTACTGATTAGCCGCACCGATTTTCAATCACTTTCGGTGTTTCTCTCGCGCGAGTCGGAAAAAGGACTTTTTAGCCTCTCCCCACAAGGATTCAGTGCAACTTGGCATGATGAACCTGTCGTGACCATTATTAAGCATTAACCTTTAAATATTCGTCCCGTAAAGTTGAGTGACTTGTTTGAACAGGTCACTCCATAAACGCAAGGGTGGCAAAAAAGATATTGCCCGCGCCATAACCAATACTGAGTAAAACGCCAATCCAGATTACACTTCCAATGGTGTTGTACCACATAAAACGGGAAAGTTTCATCTCGCCTGCACCTGCAGCAAAAGGAGCAAATGAACGTACAAAGGGAATAAACCGCGCCAGAATAATGGTCTTACCACCATGTTTGACAAAGTAATGGTTGGTTTTACTTAGATACTCGGGCTTTATCCAACGTGAATGACGGTGTAAATACTTAAAGCCTAATTTTTTACCCGTATAATAATTTACGGCATAACCCAATATCGCGGCAATTATAAGTAATGTTCCTATGCTATGCAGCTGAATAATGGCAGAGGATGAGCACAAAGCACCTATAGCAATCAATAAACTATCGCCAGGCAGAAAAAACATAAAAACAAAGCCCGTTTCTGCAAAAATAATCAGAAACAAAATGGCGTAAATCCAGACGCCATACTGCGACAATAGAAGCGGCAACATTTGTTCTAGATTTAGAAAAAAATCAAGCATTACATAAATCTACGCTAATCAATTTAAGTATCACGTGCTTTATTTCACTCGAATAGAAACGAAAACAGCCCTGTAGTTTAGGCTGTTTTCGCATCCGATATATACTTTTTATTTTAAAAAGCCATTTTCCGCCAAGAAATCCATACTGATTTTTGACTGTGCTTGGGTCTCTGCGGCTTTATCACCCAACAATAAACGTTCGATATAACGCGCCAAGACATCGACTTCCAAATTCACTTTCGAACCTGTTTTCCACGTCCCAATATTGGTACGTTCTGCGGTATGTGGAATTAAGTTCAGGCTGATGATATTGCCGCGTAAATGGTTGATGGTCAGACTAATGCCATCCACCGTCACCGACCCTTTCTCGGCCAAATACTTGGCAATTTCTACGGGTGCAGTGACTTCAAAATAGAGTGAACGAGCATCTTCACGCACCAAGGTAATCTCACCCACGGCATCCACATGACCACTGACAATATGCCCACCAAAACGTGTGGTCGGCAACATGGCTTTTTCTACATTGACTGGTTGACCAACTTTCCAGTGCCCCAACGTCGTTCGATTCAAACTTTCACGTGAAACATCGGCGGCGTACCACGTATCGCCCCATTCAATTACCGTTAAGCAGATTCCATTGGTGGCAATCGAATCACCTAAATGTACATCTGACATGTCCAAATCCGTTTGAATACGTACACGTACATCACCGCCCACACTTTGCAAGCTTTCGACTCGACCAAGGCTTTCAATAATTCCTGTAAACATAATCTTTTCTCTTTCCTGAATTTGGACTTACCACAATGCCAACTGGGTACTTACACCTGAGGTATCAACTCCACCCAATTCTGCGAAATGATACAGTTGACCGAGTAACTGACGTAGTGGCGGACCAGATTTAGCATGGGTGTCGGTAATCACAATAAATTCCAACACACGTGCGCGCTCCGACTGACGTTGTTTACTGACCCGATAACGCGGTACGTCTTGGGTTAACAACGTGACACGTCCACGCTCAAGATTGGCTTTGAGTAAATCGGCAGCTTCAATATTACCATCGGTTGAATAACTGGTCAGAATATAACGTGCATTGATGGTCGACAGTAATTTTTCATAGGCTTCCTTGGCATACTTAGAAGAATTGTAAGGACTTGGGCGCTCTTTACGCCACGCGCGGTCAATTCCACTCTTAAAGCCTTTGGTGTCTGGGCTAGGCAAATCCACCTGATCCCATAAGGTCAGCGCATTCAATACATGATAGTTACTGCTATAAGCATGTTGGTTATACGGCGGATCTAAATACGCCACATCCACTTCAAAACCACTCATCTGATTGGCTAAATGCTGTGCATCGACACACCACATTTCTGCGGCAGGACGTTTTGGATCGCCTATTTCACAAAAACGGCTTGGGGTCAGCCAGAGCAAGGATTCAATACGCTCCAAGGCGGTTTGGGTTTTACCGCCCCAACCATGATGAAAACTTTTAAAGACACCACTGGTATTGCTGACAAAACTGGCTGAATACAACAACGGCGCCAACAAAGCACTCATTTCTACATCATCAATCGCGCCTTGCGCTTGCCAAGCGGCAATTTGCTGACGAATCGCATCTATCCGCATACCATTGCGACGTTTAAAGAACAATCGGTCACGAGCGGGATCGTAAATTTCATCATTGCGTGGGCACAGGTTATGTGTCACCCAACCCTTCACTTCTGGCAACCGATTTAAATAATCAATCGCCTTTTGATAGCCGCCCAACTCTTTAAATGCAGGCGCATCCGTACAGGCCAGAATGGCATGGTTTAAGGCATGACTATAAGGTTCCCAGTCATTGGCAATGACACGATAACCATTCTGACGTGCCAAACGGGAAACCACGCCACTACCTGCAAAAAAGTCAGCAAAAATAGGCGAACGACCTTTGGCATTCAAGGTTCCTGTCTGCTCAAGTGCCTCTAAAATCAGATGTAATAAACGACGCTTGTTTCCTAAATAAGGAACCAATTGATGAAATAAGTATTCGTCTGTGGTCCGTGCCGCGTGACGTCGTTTATGATAAACCGTAGACTCTTGATTCATATAGACTCTTGAATGGGTGTTAGCCTTAAGCGCACATCATTTCCCACTTGGGAAACATCGATGAGCTTAAATCGAAGTTGCTCTGCCAAATGCGTAAATTCCGCATTAAACATCGCACGTGCAGATTGACCTAATAAGGTGGGTGCAACATAACTAATCAGTTCATCAACCAATGCCTGCTTGAGAAAAGCACTGGACAAGGTTGCGCCCGCTTCGACCAACACATCGTAAATTTGAAAATCTTTTAAGGTTCTTAACAAACTTTCTAAAGATTGAATTTCTAACTGTATCACGCCCAACTGCGCCAGTTCAGGACGGAAGGGTCCCATTACCATGACTGTATCGGGCTGTTGTAAAATCTGGGTATCTAAAGGTAAGCGACCTTGTCGATCTAAAATAACGCGTTTGGGCTGCACTACCGTATTGATATCTTCAACGTCTGGCAATTGACGCACATTTAATAAACAGTCATCTGCCAAAATCGTATCAATGCCTGTAATCACTGCCCCTGAAATGGCACGCCAGTGCTGAACATCCAATCGAGCCTCTGCACCAGTAATCCATTTCGATTCACCTGATGCCATTGCGGTTCGACCGTCCAAACTGGAGGCAACTTTCAAGCGCACATAAGGCAAACCTGTTGCCATCGCCTTGAGAAAGCCACGATTCAAGGTCGCAGCTTCAGCCTCACACACCCCAGTCCTAACTTGAATACCGGCTTCCTGAAGAATATGAATACCTTTTCCTGCCACTAAAGGATTAGGATCTGAACAAGCAACGACAACTTGTGCAATTCCTGCGTCAACCAAGCCTTTGGCACAAGGTGGAGTACGGCCATAATGTGCACAAGGTTCTAAAGTGACATAAGCAGTTGCGCCATGTGTTAAGTCACCTGCTTGGCGAATGGCAAACACTTCCGCATGAGGTTGTCCCGCACGTGGATGAAAGCCCTCTCCGACCAATTGTCCATCTTTGACAATCACGCAACCGACATTCGGATTAGGTTTGGTGGAGTATTGCCCCAGTTGTGCTAAGCGAATAGCGCGCTGCATCCAAACTTGGTCTTGGTTTAACTCAGACATGGGCACACTCATTCATGTTCACGTTGTTGCATTTGTTCAATTTGACGACGAAAAGCTTCCACATCCTGAAAGTCCTGATAAACCGAAGCAAAACGCACATAAGCCACATGATCCAAGGCAAATAAAGCTTGCATAACAATTTCCCCGATAGTGCGTGACTTCACATCACGTTCTCCTAAACGGCGAATATGCAACTGAATATCGCTCAACACAGCTTCAATTTGTTCTTGTGTGACGGGACGCTTTTGTAACGCATGCATTAACGAGCGGCGTAGCTTGGCTTCATCAAAAGGTTCATTTTTACCGTCTGATTTAATCACACGTGGCATGACCACTTCATAACTTTCAAATGTGGTAAAACGCTCACCGCAACTAATACATTCACGGCGACGTCTGATTTGACAGCCTTCAGCGGCTAAGCGCGAGTCGATGACTTTACTGTCTGCGGCGTTGCAAAAAGGACAATGCATGACGGTCGAATTAAACAAAACATTTTTGAATTCTGAGTGTAGCAAAAATTATGGTTTTTGTAGAGCATTACGCTAGATATGGAAAAAAAACAGCCCTTTCGGGCTGTTTTACACAATATATTGATTATATCGCGAGAAAACTATTCAATGCGTTCGCCATGTTGACTTAAGTCGAGACCCATGCGCTCATCATCAGCTTCTACACGAATACCAATCACCACATCAATTACTTTTAGGATCACGAAAGTTAACACTGCAGAGTAAGCAATAGTCGCAAGTACACCTTCAATTTGAACCCACAATTGGCTCATCATATTTGCAGGTGCTTTATCTCCCATGATGAATTCACTGGCAAAGACTGCTGTGAGAATTGCCCCCACAATACCGCCAACACCGTGTAAACCGAAAGCATCTAATGAGTCATCTGCTTTAAGGGCACGTTTCAGACCAGTAATCCCCCAGAAACAAACCACACCGCCAATCAGACCCATCGCCAAGGCACCACCAACGGTCACAAAACCAGCCGCAGGAGTAATCACGACCAGACCTGCTACCGCACCAGATGCACCACCCAGTACAGATGCTTTACCGCGTACCACTTTTTCAGTAATTAACCATGCAATTGCCGCTGCCGCTGCTGCAACTTGTGTGGTGACCAGTGCATAACCTGCGGAACCATTTGCACCCAGTGCTGAACCGCCGTTAAAACCAAACCAACCGACCCATACAAGGCTTGCACCAAGAACCGTTAATGTCAGGTTATGAGGTGCCATAGATTCACGACCTAGCCCCATACGTTTACCTAACATGTATGCAGCCACTAGCCCGGCAACACCTGAGTTAATATGTACGACTGTACCGCCTGCAAAATCAAGTGCGCCATCGTTAAATAACCAACCGCCACCCCAAACCCAGTGCGTAATTGGCGCATACACCACAACCACCCAGATCGCGATAAATGCCACAAATGCCCCAAATTTCATCCGTTCAGCAATCGAACCGCTAATAATCGCAACGGTAATAATGGCAAAAGTCATTTGGAAAATAACAAAGAGAATTTCAGGAATTGTGCCTGTTAATGCTGTGGTGGTAATCCCTGACAGCATGACTTTATCAAAACCACCAATAAAGGCATTTCCTTCAGTAAATGCAAGTGTATAACCCACAATTACCCATGCAAGGCTCACAACGGCAGCAGCAACAAAACTGTGTGCCATGGTGCTTAAGACGTTTTTCTTACGAACCATACCACCGTAGAAAAGTGCCAAACCAGGAATGGTCATTAACAAGACCAATGCGGTAGAAACTAAAATCCAAGCTGTATCACCCGTATCGAGGGTTGGTTCTTCAGCCGCAGGAGCTGCAGCTTCTTCAGTTGGAGCAGGTGTCGCAACTGCTTGTACATCTGGCGATGTCGCTGCAGTCATTTCCACTGTTGTTGTGACTTCTTCTGATGGAGCAGATGCTGTTACTTCTTCAGCCCAAGCAACAGAACCACCTAAAAGTGCGCCTGATAAACTCAGCGCGAGTAGCATTTTTTTCATTCGTGTCCCCCAACCTAATTTTGCGAGTTACTCGATACTCTGCAAACTTTATGCCAAATTAAACAGCATCTGGACCTGTTTCACCTGTACGAATACGGATCACTTGCTCTAAGTTAGTCACAAAGATTTTTCCGTCACCAATTTTTCCAGTGCTCGCAACACGAGTGACCGATTCAATCACCGCATCAACCATTTCGTCACTAATTGCGATTTCAATTTTAACTTTTGGAAGAAAATCAACGACATACTCAGCACCACGATACAGCTCAGTATGACCTTTTTGACGGCCAAAACCTTTGACTTCTGTTACAGTGATCCCTTGAACACCAATTTCTGACAATGCTTCACGCACATCATCTAATTTAAAGGGTTTTACAATTGCAGTTACTAGCTTCATGTTTGTTTTTCCTTCGGCTTTTTTCACCAGTAAGGTTTTATGTTCAATTTTCGTGCCAAGATTTCTAAGGTTGAGGGAAATAAAAATCTGATACACAACTCTATTTATACCTTATTTTTGTCTTTTAATCGAAGCTTAGGTCTTTAATATTCGAGATTTTTAGCCAAAAGTCGGCTATTTTTTCCAGATCGTGTCAAGGATTATTGCGATAGCACTATAGTCTCTGTCGAAGCAATGCTAAACTGCTCCCGCTCTTCTCCAGCAATATGGATAAAACAATGATTGAAACTTTATTACAAGCCATTCTAGAACAAGTAGAACAACCAAAAACTGATTTGGAACATAATTTAAGAGCCTTATTAAATGAGGCTGTCACTAAAATGGATTTAGTTTCTCGTGACGAAATTGAGCGTCAGAAAACTGCGCTTCACAATGCCAATCAACGTTTAACCGAATTACTTCTCCAAGTCGAAGCACTCGAACAAAAAATTCAGAACAAAAAATAAGCACACTATTAGTGCAATAAAAAACCAATAACGATCAAAAATAACGCACCAAAATGGAACAACAACATGTCTTTTGCAAAAATAAATACGCGAGGGCTATTGGGGCTGCATGCCCCACTGATTGAAGTCGAAGTTCATTTAAGTCAAGGATTACCATCACTTACCATTGTAGGATTAGCAGAAGCTGCTGTTCGGGAAAGTAAAGATCGAGTCCGTTCAGCTATTATTAATAGTGGTTTTCAGTTTCCCAGTAAACGTCTCACGATTAATCTTGCACCAGCAGATTTGCCCAAAGATGGTTCACGCCTAGATTTACCGATTGCCTTGGGCATTTTAATTGCGTCTGGACAACTTCCAGAACAAAATATCGATCATCTTGAATTTATTGGGGAATTGGCACTAGATGGTCAATTGCGCCCAACCACAGGGACTTTGAGTATTGCCATCGCGTGTCAGCAAGCGCAACACCAATTGGTTTTGCCCGAACAAAATGCATTGGAGGCAGCACAACTGCCCCATTTTGATGTGTATGCAGCAAAAAATCTCAAAGAAGTGTGCGAACACTTAAGCCAACACAAGCCGTTATCTCCTGTGCAAAAGCCTGTCGACTCACCTTTACATCGCTATAAATTTGATCTGGCTGATGTGAAAGGACAACTCCGTCCGCGACGGGCTTTAGAAATTGCAGCAGCAGGTGGTCATTCCTTACTGTTTCGTGGCCCCCCAGGCACAGGTAAAACACTATTGGCATCGCGTTTACCCAGTATTCTTCCACCGCTCAGTTCTAGTGAAAATTTAGAAGTAGCCAGTATTTATTCTGTTGCCAATTCGCAGCATCATTTTGGACATCGCCCTTTTCGCGCGCCACATCATACCGCTTCGGCCATTGCCTTGGTGGGTGGAGGGTCACAACCTAAACCTGGAGAAATTACTTTAGCGCATTTAGGCGTTCTGTTTTTAGATGAACTTCCTGAATTTGATCGCAAAGTCTTGGAAGTACTTAGACAGCCTTTAGAATCCAAAGAAATTGTGATTTCTCGGGCATCCCGTCAAATGACTTATCCTGCCAATTTTCAGTTAATCGCTGCCATGAATCCTTGTCCATGTGGCTACGCGTTTAATCAAGATCAACGTTGTCAATGTTCCACAGAGGCCATCAAACGTTATCAAAATCGAATTTCTGGTCCTCTATTAGATCGCATAGATTTGCATATTGATGTACCACCGCTTACGGTACATGAATTACAAGCACATGCACCTGCTGAAAATTCTGATCAAGTGCGTCATCGTGTGACTCAAGCCTATGAGCAACAAATTCAACGACAAAATTGTTTAAATCATGCTTTGAACCCACAGCAACTGGAACAATTTGCAGGATTGAATGAGCAAACCCAAAAAATGCTTGAATTGGCTCAACAACGTTTAAATTTATCTGCGCGGGCTTATCATCGAGTTTTAAGAGTGGCCAGAACCATTGCTGACTTGGCAAATTCGGCTGAAATTCAAACTGGACATTTAAGTGAAGCTCTATCGTATCGGCAGCAAAGCCTTTAATACGGTTAAATTCCAAATAAAAAACCTCTAGTTCTTAGGACTAGAGGTTTTTTTAACATCCTTAAATTTAGAATGTTTTGGTTAAGGTAAAGACTGCACCTGTTTCTACGCCACGAGCAGTTGCATCATCCATAGCATCTGTATCAATATTTGTACCTATCGCTGCTAATTCAGCCGTTGCACCAGAAATTGATTTAAATGCATAGTTAACACCGACTTTCCAGTCCACATAGTTATCATCGCCGCCAAATGAATATTTGTCTTCATCATCCACAACGGTATAGCCCACACTTGCTACACCGCCAAAACCTGTTGAACCAAATGGAACAGCGTAGCCTGCATTCACATTCCAACTGTTTGTATCTGCACCTGCATAATCATTGGTAAAGTTCACATTGGTCAGAATGCTGTCTCCTTCAGTCAGCACACTTGCGAAAGTTAATTTTCCATACAATTCGACCCAACTTAAGTCAGTTGCACTTGGATAGTTGTAATACACAACACCCACATCCAATAAAGGTTTGCTGGCAAAGCTATCCAATGTGGTTGCAAAACCCAACGATGGATCTAGTTCTAAACTTGGCGTCCCCGAACCAAAGTTTACATTGGAACCCCAAAGCCCAAAATACATACCTGAATCATGTGCAAGTGTGAATCCTGCTTGAACCGCTGGATCATTTTGAGTTTGCGACAATCCACGGAAACGATAGTCTGTTGTTACTGCTGCATTGCCGCTAAAAGAAAGACCAAATGGTGATGCTGCTTGATCATCTGCAAAGGTAAATGTTGAAGCCGCCGCAACAACCGCCATAGATAATACTTTTAATGTGAATTTCATTCTGAGGTTCCCCCACATCGAATTACGACGTTTTGCTGTAATTAATAAACTCAGAAATGTATTAGCAAGCGCTATGCCAACTTTAAAAAATATTTGTCACGTTGCTGTTCGCTGTCAAACATTGAGAAACTTCAGGCTGAACTATCAATTTGCATCGTGATAGGATTTTATAAACCATACGCTGTGTCTAAAAAGTTCTGAACTTCATCGGCCATACCATAAAACGACTCAACCTATCTGTAACGTAAAAAGACCGTAAATTTCATATAAAACAATAAATAACAAATACTTATAAAAATTATCTTTTACTTTTTATCAAAATTTACCAATAAGACTGATTCATATTGATCTTCGAAATGACCTAGATCATCAGCATGGTTACTTATTTAAAAGGCTTTAGTTCAGGCGATGGGCACATCATGCAGAACATTGATTATTTTTATATTGTTTATTTCAAAGATGGTTGATCGCTGAATAAAAACCTAGGCTTTATTTTGAGATTACCAATCATTGAAGTCGTATAAGACCCATCCCTTTATGGCATTCGCATTCTTTTCAACAGACCAAGATTCGCTTTAATCATAGTATTTCTAGACAGAAATCAGACGTCATTGATCGATGACGCATATTTCTGTTTGGCTTTTACTGCTCAGAGCACATTTGATTGGCAAAATTTGAATCAATCTGTTTTGGTTGAGTGCTCAAAATGCTTCATTTCTGTTCAAAAACAGAGTTTCACACCACAGGTTGTACAAAATACACGCACTATTACTGACCACACCTAAATTTTTAATATGCTGCGAAGCACAATTTATTCCAACATTATATGCTCGGCATTCAAAGGAAATAGCCCCGCACCTAAATGAAACATTTCTCATTTTCATTTAGAAATTAAATCTATTCATAAAAGCAAGACACAATTCGCATACAAAATAGCCAATCAAGCCGATATTGAAGAAAAAATAAACAAAGAAAAATGTGATTTTTCTTTGTTTGATCGAAACAAAAACAGTGGAAATTTTCCATTTAATAAAATATATTTTTATTATGAATTAATGGCTTATGTATAAAATATACTTATCCATTTCCCATCAACAATAATGTAATCTCGTCAAGTAGCTGGTAACAAGAATGAAATAAAATTAATAAAAATCTATCTTTTTTATAGATTAATTATACAATTTATTAAAATTTCGAGTTATGCCAAAAAACGAAATTCTGAATCTAACTTTTTTGAGGTTGTTTCTTATGCCAAAAGCGCAAAAACTTACATTAGCAGTATTAATTCAGGCTGCCCTTATTACTACAGCTTATGCAAGCGAACAAAGTGAAGCAAAAGGATTTGTAGAAGATGCTGAAGGATCAGTGTTGTTCCGCACTGGTTATTTATCTCGTGACAAAAAAAATGGCGTAGCAGATACGAGCTCAGCAGCTCAATCTGCAATGGTTAAAATTGAATCAGGCTATACTCAAGGTATCGTCGGTTTCGGTGTAGGCGTGATTGGGGATGGTTCGTTCAAATTAGGCGAAAATAACCACGCTGGTAATGGGATGATTCCATTACACAATGATGGTGCAAAAGATGCAAATGGTCATGTTGATGCTTATGACCACTGGGCTCGTGGCGGCGGTATTGTAAAAGCACGTATCTCTAATACTGAAGTCCGTTATGGTACTCAAGTACTTGACTTACCAGTACTTGCAAGCAACACTGCACGTTTGGTTCCAGAATACTTTGAAGGTGTATTGGCAACGAGCCGTGAAATTAAAGGCCTTGAATTAACCGCAGGTAAATTCACCAAAAACCAATATTCAGACCAAGTAACCACTGATGGCAATGAACTAGATCGCGCTGTCGTTTGGGGTGCAAAATATAAATTTAATGATCAAATCAATGCTTCTTACTATGGTACTGACATTAAAGACCGTTTAGAACGTCATTATATTAATACAAACTACAAGCAAGCGTTGGCAAATAATAGCTCATTAACTTATGACTTCAGCGGTTATCACACAAATTGGGATACTAAAGCTAATGGTGGTGCTTATACATATTCCCATACGACAAATGATTTAACCAACCTAAGCAACAGCATTTGGGCAATTTCTAGTACTTATAACACTGGAAACCACAATGTGATGTTGGCTTACCAACAAAATACAGGTAATACAGGTTATGACTATGGCTTAGGTAAAGGTGTTGGCGATGGTCATCAAACAATTTACTTACCAAACTCTTACCTTTCTGACTTTATTGGTAACGATGAAAAATCGGCTCAACTCCAATACACTTACAACTTTGCAGGTATGAATGTTCCTGGTTTAACTTGGACAACTGCATTTGTTTATGGTTGGGATATTGATGTTGCTGGAAAAGTTGACCGTACTCAGCTAGTCACGGACGATGCTCAAGAACGTGAATTCTTTAATCAAGTGAAATATACAGTTCAATCTGGTTTTGCTAAAGATGCAAGCTTACGTTTACGTCATTCTTACTACCGTGCTAGTAAAGACTATCAAAATGATGTATACATTGGTGATACCAACGAATGGCGTATTTGGTTAGACATCCCTGTAAAATTCTTCTAATTTGAAGTCATTTTCAGAGATTTAAAAAAACCTGCACAATGTGCAGGTTTTTTATGGGTTCAGAAAAATAAATTCATCTAAACCCTTATTTTACTTAGAAATTATTTTGCAGCTTCAATTGCTTTAAGCACTTCTTGCTTAGCAACTTCAGAACCTTCCCAACCTGTTAACTTCACCCATTTGCCTGGCTCTAAATCTTTGTAATGAGCAAAGAAATGTTCCACTTGCTGGATTAAAAGCGGAGGAAGATCAGTATATTCCTGAATGTCTTTATAAATTGGCGTTAATTTTTCATGTGGTACAGCGATTAATTTCGCATCGATACCGCCATCATCTTCCATGTTTAATTTACCCACAGGACGGCAACGAATCACTGAACCTGGCTCAACTGGGTGCGGTGTTACAACAAGCACGTCAAGCGGGTCACCATCTTCAGACAAAGTATTTGGTACATAACCGTAGTTCGCTGGGTAGAACATTGCTGTACCCATGAAACGGTCTACAAATAAAGCGTCAGAATCTTTATCAATTTCATATTTGATTGGCGCTGCGTTTGCAGGAATTTCAATGATGACATAAATGTCATTTGGTGCATCTTTACCCGCTGGGATATTGCTGTAGCTCATAGCATCAACTCTTTAACGATTTAAATTATATTGAAACCGAAATTAAGGTCTTCGGTTTAATCACGGAGCGATTATACATCTGCCCCGTAAAAATAGGGAATATGCACGTTCATTAGCTGAGTTTGATCACTAAAATCAGCAGTGAAATTGGACACAATAAGGACAGACACCAGACAATTGAACGCAATGTCGCCCAATTGGCCAAATAACATACCCCATAGACGACACGTAAGACCAAATAGGCTATGCCAAAAGTCATAATCACGGCTTGGGATACCACCATATATTCCGCCATTAAAACAGCAGCAATAAATAAAGGTAATCCTTCAAAACTATTTTGTTGTGCAGCATTGGCACGTGCAGCAATACCTGTTGCCTTGTTTAAAAACTCACGCGGATATTGATTATCTCTAACCTGAAAACCACTCGTAAGTCTGGCAATAAAACTAAAGACATAAGGTAATAAACATGCAATTAAGATGAGATAGACAATACCGCTAATGCTTTGCATTAATTTTGTTCTCGTGAGGAAGCAATAAGACTTATCATAACATGGCAATTCTAGAATATTTTTTGTTAAATATAGTGTTTTGATTACCAAGTCATTCGGGAATAGCTATGTCATTTAATGCTGAGCAACACAAACTGTTCGATGAACTGGAAAAACAACGCCAACATCAACTGCAGATGGATCGTGTACTCGCCATTGTGTTCCCCATTGTTGCTTTTTTACTGACCGTCATTTGTGCCAACATGAACATCTGGTCGACCGTATGTACCTTTGTTTTACTCTGGGTTGCATTTTGGGCTGTGGGCATTCGTCGCTTACCCTTATGGCATTGGGTATTGATTGCGCTTATTTATTGTTTGGCAGATAATTTTCTGAGTTATGGTAGCTTTAACCGTTCAGGTTTCAGTCGCCAATTCGGCACCATCTTTATTTTCATTGGTATTGCAGGCGTAGGCCGTCCTTATTTTGACCGCTGGCTGATGAAGAAAAAATAAGTGAATGGCATAAAAAAAGCGCCCCAAGGCGCTTTTTTTAGACAGACTGAATCTTATGCAGTTTTACGCAAATCTTTACGTAAAATTTTACCTACATTCGATTTTGGTAATTCTTCCATAAACTCAACATAACGTGGGCGTTTGTAACCTGTTAAGTTTTCTTTCGCAAATTCAAGAACTTCTTCAGTGGTTAAAGAAGCATCTTTTTTCACAACAAATAATTTTGGTACTTCGCCTGATTTCTCATCAGGTACACCAATTGCAGCAACTTCAAGAACTTTTGGATGCTTCGCAATCACTTCTTCAATTTCTGAAGGATATACGTTGAAACCAGACACTAAAATCATATCTTTCTTACGGTCAACAATTTTGGTGTAGCCGCGATCATCCATTACACCGATGTCACCTGTACGGAAGAAACCATTCACCATCACTTTGGCAGTTTCATCTGGACGGTTCCAGTAACCTTTCATGACCTGAGGACCACGAATACAGATTTCACCTTGCTCGCCCAATGCAACTGGATTGCCATCATCATCTAAAATTGCAATGTCAGTTAATGGTAATGGAATACCAATCGTGCCACTGAATTCATCCGAAGCAGGTGGATTTGCCGTTGCAACTGGTGAAGTTTCAGATAAGCCATAACCTTCAACGATGTTCGTACCCGTGACTTTTTTCCACGCTTCTGCAGTCGATGGAAGTACAGCCATACCACCGCCCATAGCCATTTTAAGCTTGCTGTGGTCGAGCTGTTTAAATTCTTCATTATTGACCAAAGCATTAAATAAGGTATTCACTGCTGGGAAGAACGTTGGTTGATACTTGCGTAATTCTTTCATCACCGCAGGTAAATCACGCGGGTTCGGAATTAAAACATTGGCTTGACCTTTATACATACCGTACATGGCACAAACCATAAATGCGAAAATATGATACAGCGGTAAAGCACAGAAAATACGGTCATCTGGCTGACCATCTTGAGCACCAAATTTACTTTGGAAAATACCATCACACTGTAATAAGTTAGCCACAAGGTTACGATGCGTTAACTCCGCACCTTTAGAAACACCCGTAGTACCGCCAGTGTACTGTAAAACAGCTGTATCACTGAGGGTTAGATTTGGACGTTTATAGTTGCTTGGGCTTACTTTTGACATTGCCGCATTAAAACGGATATGACCTGGAATATTCCATGCAGGAATTTGTTTACGTACTGAACGCAACACAAAATTGACTAAAGTCCCTTTTAAAGTACCCAACATGTCACCGACAGAGGCAACCACGACATGTTTTACTGGTGTTTTACCGATAATACTCTGATAAACCGAAGCAAAGTTTTCAATAATGACTAAAACTTCAGAACCTGAATCATTTAATTGGTGTTCAAGCTCACGCGCAGTGTATAACGGGTTAACGTTCACGAGCACCAGACCCGCACGCAATACACCTAGAGCAACCACTGGATATTGGAGAACGTTTGGCATCATGACTGCTACACGAGAACCTTTCGCCAAACCTAAACTTTGTAGATAAACAGCAAATTTACGACTCGCTTCGTCAAGTTCACTAAAAGTCAGTGCTTTATCCATAAAGATAAAGGCATCACGTGAACCAAATTTTTGGAAATTACGCTCAAATACATCTACCAAAGAAGTGTTCTCTGGGGGTAATTCTACAGTTTCAGGAATTCCTGTCTTGCGGTATTCAGCGAACCAAATCTTTTCCATAATCCCAATCTCTCCAATCTATAGTCCTTAAAATATGCAGCTTTTTTTTCGGGTTTGTGTGTATTTATTTAGCTTGTTAATGCACATTCCCGTGTCCATTTTCACGAACACAACCACATATATAACTTATTTCGACAAATACATGCTAGCTTTATCTCTGAACCAACAGTCTATTTGCTTTTTGATATCCACGTGGTAACAGTTGCCCTTTTGTCGCACGCTTGCCCATATATTTTTGTAAATCATCACCTTTTATTTTAAGTTGTTGTTGCCCTGCAACCACTTGAATTATTTCATCTAAATTCAAGGTTGTCATAGATATAATTTGATCTTTATCTTCAAGTTGTATCAATTTATTACCTTTACCTTTGTTCAGGATTGGTAATTCTGACAAATCGATAATCAGTAACCGCCCAGCCGAACTTAATAGAGCCAAATGGGTCGCTTGCTTTAAAGGATATAACGGTAATGGTTTGGCATCTTCAGGCACAGTCAAGAAGGCTTTACCTGCTTTGGCATTGGTATCAAGCTGTTTGGCTTGAGTCTTAAAGCCGTAACCCTTCGTGCTCATGGCTAAAATTTCTGCTTCATCTTCTTCAATCAACACTTGAAGGAAACCTACCCCACTGACAGGTGCAAGCTTGGAGCTTAAAGGTTCACCTAAACCGCGGGCAGAAGGCAAACTATTAATTGCCAGTGCATAACTGCGTCCCGTCTGATCCAAAATATAAACTTTTTGATTAGACTTGCCTTGTGCATGACTGCGGTACTGATCGCCCGCACGGAAATTCAGGTTCTCGGCATCGATATCATGACCTTTCGCACTACGAATCCAACCTGCTTCTGACAACACGACAGTCACAGGGTCAGCAGGCATCAGATCTTGCTCGCTAATGGCCGTTGCTTCGGCACGTTGTACGATTGGCGAACGACGATCATCACCAAAACGTTTCGCATCTTCTTTAAGTTCATTAATAATTAAGGTTTTTAAAGATTCTGGATTCGCCAATTGTTCACGAATAATGGCAGCTTTGGCTTCCAGTTCTTCTTGTTCACGGCGAATTTCCATTTCTTCTAATTTCGCCAAGTGACGTAATTTCAACTCTAAAATAGCTTCGGCTTGAATTTCATCAATACCAAAATGCGAGATTAATTCGGCTTTGGGCCGGTCTTCTTCGCGAATAATCCGAATCACAGTATCAAGATCTAGATACGCGATGAGTAAACCAGCCAAAATGTGCAGGCGTTTTTCAATTTTATTTAAATGGTATTGCAGGCGACGCGTGACTGTTCCTTTACGAATTTCGATCCATTCCAACAAAATACGACGAATCGATTTCACTTGTGGACGACCATCCGCACCAATCATATTCATATTGACGCGATAGCTAGACTCTAGGTCAGTGGTGGCAAATAAATGACTCATCACCGCTTCTGCATCAATGCGATTTGAACGAAGTACAATCACCAGTCGTGTTGGATTTTGATGATCCGATTCATCACGGACATCACTAACCAACGGCAATTTTTTCGCTTGCATCTGGTCGGCAATTTGTGTGATCACTTTTGATCCTGACACTTGGTAAGGCAAGTCGGTAATCACAATTTCATTTTTTTCAATGCTGTACACCGCACGCATACGGTAACTACCACGACCTGTGGTCTGAATTTTAAGTAATTCACTCGGTGGGGTAATAATTTCAGCTTTGGTGGGTAAGTCAGGCGCAGGAATATATTCTGCGACTTTCTCATCGCTTAAATTGGGGTTACGAATCAGGGCAATGGTGCCTTTAATCACTTCACGCAAATTATGCGGTGGAATGTCAGTCGCCATACCGACTGCAATACCTGTGGTGCCATTTAAGAGAATATTCGGTACGCGAGCTGGTAAGTTGACAGGTTCTTTTAATGAACCATCAAAGTTATCTTGCCAGTCGCAAGTGCCCTGTCCCAATTCTGCCAATAAAACTTCACTGTACTGCGACAACTTGGCTTCGGTATAACGCATGGCGGCAAAGGACTTAGGATCATCTGGTGAACCCCAGTTGCCCTGACCTTCGATAAACGGATAACGGTAGCTAAACGGTTGTGCCATCAACACCATGGCTTCATAACATGCCGAATCACCATGGGGATGGTATTTACCGAGCACATCACCCACTGTACGCGCAGATTTTTTCGGTTTACCACTGTGTTTCAATCCCAATTCACTCATGGCATACACAATACGGCGTTGAACAGGCTTCAAACCATCACTAATGTGAGGCAAAGCACGATCCATAATCACGTACATGGCATAATTGAGGTAAGCGCGTTCAGTAAATTCTGCGACGGAGCGGTTTTCAGTTGCGTGATGCGCAAGGTTCGTCATAACAACCTTTCATCCTAATCAAATCGTTTTTTTATCTAAGTTCTTATGCTAAGTCTCAGACTGTGACTGCACAAGGGTGTGCCATCTACTACTACGACAATTTGTGTCTTAATGGATCTCTAATGTCGTAAAATTATCCACTTTTAAATAAATGATCAACTTATAATTTTTTATTTTCACAGCAATACATTTAACACAAGTTCAACCAATAAGCCAAAATATAGAATGGCGACAATTTTGCCGCCCAAACTATCTGCCAATTCTACATGCCAATCGATTCTAAAGTTTTACCTTTGGTTTCTTCACCTAAAACCAAAATGACCAATGCCACGGCAAGCAAGACTGCGGTAAACATCATAAACACATGATTAAAACCATTGCTCTGCACCATCATCTGCGTCACCACCAACGGCGCCACGATGCCGCCCATACGCCCAATCGCAGAGGCCCAACCTGAACCAAAGGCACGAATATTGGTCGGATATTGTTCTGGCGTATAGGTATAGAGTACACCCCATGCTCCTAAATTAAAGAACGACATCAGACAGCCCCAAAACATAATGAGAGTGACGGTATTTGCCTGTCCAAAGAAGTAAGCTGAAACAGCACATAAGCCAATAAAACCGGCCAACGTCCATTTACGTCCCAGTTTCTCGACCAGCCAAGCGGCCGCGATATAGCCTGGAAGTTGTGCCAAAATCATCACCAGTACATATTCAAATGACTGCACAATGCTATAACCTTGTTTGACCAACAGGCTGGGTAACCACGTAAAAATGCCATAATAAGAATAGACAATGCCAAACCAGATTAACCACAGCATTAAAGTACGTTTTGCAAAAGGATTTGACCACAATTGTGAAAAAGATACGCTTTGCTTGGCGGCAACTGGCTTTACTTCAATCTGCTGAATGACTTCCACGCCACATTCTCGCTCCAGTTTTTGCACCAAGGCGTGGGCTTCTTCAATCCGCCCACGATTAATTAAGTACGGTACCGATTCAGGGACTTTCTTTAAAATCATGAACACATACAGCGCAGGCAAACCGCCAATTAAGAACGCGACATGCCAGCCATAACTTGGAATCACAAAATAAGACACCAAAGCAGCCACTAACCAGCCCAGTCCCCAGAAACTTTCCAGCAATACAATAAATCGTCCACGCACCTGTGCAGGAATGTATTCACTGACCAAAGTCACAGCAACAGGGAGCTGTCCGCCAAGCCCTAAACCAACAATAAAACGAAACACCAATAACCAAGTCAAATTTGGTGCAAAAGCACACAATGCCGTGGCAATACTATAAGTGACCAAAGTCACAGCAAAAACATTACGGCGTCCCCAACGGTCGGCCAATGCTCCTGAGCAGACGGCTCCTATCGCCATACCGACAAAACCAATCGACACCACCCAACCTTTTTCTGCGGGACTCATACTCCACTCGGTTGCCATCTTGGTCAGAATAAAGGAAATCAGTCCAGTATCCATGGCATCAAACATCCAGCCCAAGCCAATCACCCACAGCAAGGTATAGTGGAACTTTCCAACAGGTAAACGTTGTACACGTGAAACTAAATCCATAGCGATGACTCGAATTAAGATGAGGAAAACAACAACATTGAAAAAACTGCTTTGCAATTTTCATGTTGTTGCAGAAGAAAAAATACCGCGCAGTCTATTTTAATAAATTCTGTTGAGAGATGGGGAAATGAAATTTATTTTATATTTTAAGTATATGCCCAAATTTGGCTTTGGGCACCGTCATTTTAAATTTTGGCAAAATTGCAATCGTTGATTAATGCGTATCGGTTGAAGAGGCAGAATCGGCATCATCATCTTTATAAATAAATTTCGGCATTTCCAGACCAAAATAAATCGCAATCAGACGTAACGAAAATCCAAAAATCAGGGTTGAAATCACCGTCAACTCTAAGGATAGTCCAATTTCCAGACAGACCCAATAACAAATCACTGCGACAAATGAAATACTGGCATAGAGCTCACGACGGAATACTAATGGGACATCGTTACACAAAATGTCACGCAAAATCCCGCCTGATACCCCCGTCATAATGCCTGCCACTGCGGAAACCACAAAACCATGTCCCATCGACAAGGCAATTTGGCAACCAATAATGGTAAAGCCTATCAGACCTAACGCATCTAATACCAAGAAAATATTGTGCAAATGGCGCATCCACTTGGCAATCAAAATGGTAAACAACGCGGCACAACACGTCAGGACCAAATATTCAGGATGCTTGACCCAAGTCAAAGGATAATGTCCGAGCAATACATCACGGACCGACCCCCCACCTAAAGCAGTCACACAGGCAATCAGAATTACCCCAAACCAATCCATACTACGTCGACCTGCAGACAGTGCTCCAGTCATGGCCTCAGCCGTAATCGCAATAATATAAATTATGGTCAGTAACATCGCCCTGCTCTTCCGTTGAAGGGTTAAGATGCGGGCTATTCTAAGCCAAATCTAAACTGAACGTTATAAAAATTGTGCACAACATTGCTTAAATTTTTTACCCGAACCACAAATACACAGTTGCTTCATGGTCAGCACTTGTTCCGTGGTCGGATCAAGGAAATACCAGTGCCCTGCCTGTTTCACAAAATGTGAAACTTCATGATGCGTTTGAGCCTGTTGCCCATCATGATAATGCGCTTTGAATTCCACTTGGGCATGGCTCTTGTCCAGTTTTTCCTGCGCTTGTACCACGTCTAAACCTAACCATTGGTTAGATTCACTCCACGCTTTAATCGCTGGGACATCTAAAGCCTGCTGCTGCCCCAATGCCGTCGTCTGCACAATATAATCAATCTGCTGTTTGGCAAATGCACTATAACGCGAACGCATCAACTGTTCCGCGCTGAGCGCAGTGCGTTGCCCTAAATGCAAAGGCTGACAACACTCGGCATATAATCCTAAGCCGCAAGGGCATTGTTCTTCTGACATATACTTTCCCAATAAAATAGCCCGAACATTGCGGGCTATTTTAACTGAAGTTTAAACGCGGATTTCTACAGCGTTAATCATCTTTTTCCACGATGTGTTTTGGAATCACATGGACTTTCTCAATTTTATGACCATCCATCGTCACCACTTCAAAAATAACGCCATCAGCTTCAATACTGGAACCATTTTCAGGCAAGCGACCTAAATGGAACAGTAAATAACCCGATAAAGTTGAATACTGTTCTGAGTCATCCACCAAATTTTTGCCCAATAACAAAGAAACATGGCGAATATCAGTCGAGCCTTCCAACATCAAACTGCCATCTTCTAGGCTTTCTGCTGCGGTTTCCAATTCATCTTCATCAGGGAATTCACCTGCAATCGCTTCGAGGACATCAATCGGTGTGGCAATCCCTTCAATCGAACCATATTCATTCAACACAATCGCTAACTGTAACGGGGCTTGACGCAATTGCTCCATCACCATCAGCACTTGTGCGTTTTCATGCACGATCACAGGGTCACGTAAATGCTTCTCGAAATTCAATACCCCAGTTTCGATATATTCATTCATGACTTTATGGGTCAGGACTACACCCGCAATATTGTCCAATTCGCCATGTGCCACAATCAAACGAGAATGGGTCATGCTCAGCAATTGTTGTTTGATCGCGGCTTCATCTTCATCCAAATCTAGCCATTCCAACTCAGGACGTGGGGTCATGACCGATTTGACTGGACGTTCGGAAAGCCCCAATACACCTTGCACCATGACACTGTGATACACCCCATTTTCCTGAGCAAAGACTTCATCAGCAAAAGCGCGGGTTGCCAAGACATCTTCATTTTGATGTTCTGGCGCATCACTGGCATTTCTCCCCCCCAACATACGTAGTACCGCTGAAGCTGTGCGATAACGCAAATCGTTGGTGGTGACCATTTTTTCCTGATTCTTCTTCACTGTTTGGTTCAGGAACTCGATCATGACCGAGAAACCAATCGCGGCATACAGATAACCCTTCGGAATATGGTAGCCAAAACCTTCGACCACCAAAGAGAAACCAATCATCATCAAGAAACACAGACACAGAATCACTACGGTCGGATGCTTATTCACAAAATCCATGAGTGGCTTAGATGCCCACAACATAATGCCCACAGCAATAATGACCGCAATCATCATCACAGACAGATGTTTCACCATGCCCACAGCGGTAATCACGCTGTCTAAGGAGAACACTGCATCTAAAATCACAATTTGGACAATCACCATCCAGAAAGTCGCATGTACAGGATTTTCTTCCTTTAAGGCAAGCTTTCCTTCAATCCGCTCACGTAATTCCATGGTGCCTTTAAACAGCAAGAAGACCCCACCCAGCAGCAAGATTAAGTCTCGCCCAGAAAAAGGATGTTCGAAAATATGGAATAACGGATTGGTTAAAGTCACCACCCATGCAATGGACGCCAATAGAATCAAACGCATGCCTAAAGCTAAAATCAGCCCGAGAATACGTGCTGTATTGCGTTGTTCTGGTGGCAATTTTTCTGCCAAAATTGCAATAAAAACGAGGTTATCAATCCCCAATACAATTTCAAGCACCACTAAGGTGGCTAAACCTACCCATGCAGAAGGATCAGACATCCACTCAAAAATCATTGAATGCTCTCCTTCATCAGGATTTCAGGATGAATAGGATGAGGTTTAAGTGCAGATTGGCTCTGCATCTTCTCTCTTATTGTGGCAAAAATGTGTGTTCGTCTAATGCGGCAACAACCACGACTCATGTTGATTCATTTGTTGTAAAACAGAAGCTCAGTATAGGCAAGATCAATACGAAATTCATCTTTTTTTAGACAGTGCATATTTAGCATCACCAAGCAACAACATAAAGACAGCAATGACAACGATACGCAACATCGCCTTGTCATATTTCTTACATAAGCTAGAGCAGCCAACAAGAAAGTGATAAGGTAAAACAGAGAATGATGAATAGCGTATTAAAAATGAATATAGAACATGAAAAAGTAACAACGAAAACTTCTCAAGCCCTCATCGCACTCTACTGTGGTTCACGTTCTGGTAATCATCCCATTTATAAAGAAAAGGCAATTGCACTGGCAAGTGCCATTGCGGAACAAGGCTTCGGTCTAGTGTATGGTGGTGCCAGTATTGGGTTAATGGGTCAAGTCGCCGATACCGTGATTGGACATGGCGGTAATACCGTAGGCGTGATCCCTGAATTTATGTTGGATTATGAAATTGCACATAACCGACTGACGGAATTACATGTGGTCAAAACCATGCATGAACGTAAAGCTATGATGGCAGAGCGTGCCAGCGCCTTTGTTGCCTTGCCTGGTGGTTTAGGCACATTTGAAGAAATTTTAGAAATTGCCACTTGGGGACAACTCAATCAGCATCAAAAACCCATGATACTGTATAACGTCAACGGCTTTTATGATGCCTTGATTGCGCAACTGGATCATGCTGTACAAGAAGGTTTTCTACCGCCTCAACATCGCGCCAAACTCATTGTATGTAATCATGCAGATCAAATTTTAAATGCCTTAAAGAACTTACAAGCTCCTACGCGTTTCGTTATTTAATTGATTTTACCCACAAAAAAGCGAGCCGTTCATGCTCGCTTTTTTCTGACTTGACCCAATGTTTAGCGGAAATTCAACCTGAAATGTGTTGATATAACCAAGGGAAACCTGTTGCCAGCAGTACACTGATAGCCAAACCAAACATTAGTTTCATGGCATCTTTACTGACATTCCGTGAAGTCCGATATTTATTCACTTCAGCCAAATGCATGGACAGCGCAAACTCACGCCCTGCCAGTAAGCCCAAGAACACCCATGTGGTACTCATTGGAATATTGCTCCATTCTTTAAACACCAACAAAATAATGGCATACATAAAGTCGATAATCGTGGCTGAGCGAATATCCGCAACCCCAGTTTTGGTATCGATGATATTTTGAATTGTTCCACCACGGCGGTAAAAAATCCAACCGAGCAATACCACAAACACCAAAATGCCAAATATTAAGAATTCAAACGGGACTTGGCGTGGGACATAGACAAAAATATTGGCTAAATCCTGAATGAGCCACTGACTCCACAAAAATGCCGTCGACACCCATTGCAAGCCAATCCAAATATGTGAAGGTTCCTTGTGACGGGTTTTACTCAAATAAATGCTAATGCCTTTCATCACAAAGCGATAAACCAAAATCGCGACTACAAAGGCAACGGCATAACCCATCATTGATTTGGTCAGCATAGCGCTTAAACTGCTCGGAGAAAAAATCGTGAGCACTAAAAAGGTGGTACTGACTGGAATCCCATATTTGGTCAAAATAATCAATAAAATTGGGGGAACAATATACAGCCAAGTAATGCCTGTCTCTGGGAAAGGAATGGTTTCTAAACGCCCATAAGAGGCGTCTCCCGTCCCTGAAGCAAACCAGCCATACAACAACACCACAACCAGAATACTGCTGGTATACAACCAAAGTACCCACCAAGGTCGGTGAGCATTCGAGGAAATAAAGGTCCCTAAAGTTTGTGGCACATCATTTCCGACAATTGAGTAGGCTGCTAAACAGAAACCTACAATCATCAAAATTTCAATTGTCATAACACCTAAGCCTTTATCAGAAAAATCTACCCTTATGGGGTGGCGCTTAAATTATGACATTTTTATTTCATTTTAATGACATTGATGTGACAGATGGCACACGCCTCTGAATGAATGAGAGCTTTCTCATTGAATTTAATTAGATTGTTTCCTCATCTTCAGGTAATCAATTTTTTAGATGATCTAAACCGATTGTTATCTCCCTGAGTACATCCGTTTGATTGCTAATTTATGTGATTTATTAAGCACTGATTCTCTATGCTTTGCTATGATGACTTTTAACAGCGTCTTGATCAATTCCATTTCTAATCTATGAGCCAAGCCATTTCACATCGCGCCCTACAACCTGAATACCGACTCTTGGTTTTACTGGTGTCGATTGGCTTTTTTATGCAGGCTTTAGATACCACGATTGTCAACACTGCTATTCCCGCCATGGCTATACATTTACACGAAGACCCCCTGAATATGCACAGTGTGGTGGTGGCGTATGTCTTGGCTGTCGCTGTATGTATTCCTTTGAGTGGTTGGCTCGCCGATCGTTTTGGGGTACGCAATACCTATCTAG
This sequence comes from Acinetobacter tibetensis, assembly GCF_023824315.1. Lineage (NCBI taxonomy): Bacteria > Pseudomonadati > Pseudomonadota > Gammaproteobacteria > Moraxellales > Moraxellaceae > Acinetobacter > Acinetobacter tibetensis. The sequence goes on from NZ_CP098732.1 coordinate 3,169,374, forward strand.
CGGCCATTGTCATTTTTACGCTGGCTTCACTGGGTTGTGGTCTATCACAGAGCCTGAATCAACTGCTGGTATTTCGTATTATTCAAGGCATCGGGGGTGCATTGCTGTTGCCTGTCGGTCGCTTAGCCATGCTCAAATTGATTCCACGAGATCAATTTTTATCGGCCATGAGTTTAATGAGTCTGGCGGGGTTGATTGGCCCCTTAATTGGACCAACTTTAGGCGGATGGTTGGTTGAAGTTGCCACCTGGCACTGGATTTTTCTGATTAATTTACCCATGGGTGTTTTAGGCATTTTAGTGACCTTAAAAGCCTTACCAAACGCCACTGAACCCAGCGTACAAGCCTTCGATTTTAGTGGTTTTCTGTGGTTAGTCATCGCCATGGTCGGGCTGTCTTTAGGCATTGAAAGCTTTGCCAGTACAGCTCATAGTCATTGGCAAGGACTCGCTTTGATTGGACTGGGATTATTCAGCTCAGCCATCTATGCCTATCATGCCCACACCCATCAAAATGCCCTGTTTCGTAGCCGATTATTTAAAAACAACATCTATGCCATTGGTATTTTAGGTAATTTCTTTGCGCGACTGGGTGGTAATGCCTTTCCCTTTTTACTGCCCTTAATGCTGCAAGTGGCTTTCCATTTCGAGCCCTTCATCACTGGATTGATGATGATTCCTTTGGTCTTAGGTTCATTGGTTTCCAAGCCGATTGTGCGCCCTGTGATTCAAAAATTTGGCTATCGCAACGTACTGGTGGTCAATACCATACTCGTGGGGAGTGCCCTCGCCAGTTTTGCCTTGACCACGGTGGATACACCACTCTGGCTAAGAACACTACACTTTTTCATTTGTGGTATGTTGAACTCAACCCAATTTGTCGCCATGAATACCTTTACGTTGAAAGACCTGTCTCAGCAAAATGCCAGTAGCGGGAACAGTTTCCTGTCCATGATTATGATGCTCTCTATGAGTATTGGGGTCGCACTCGCAGGCACATTAATTAACCTCTTTACCGCACATTATGGGGTTGCGCAAGTCACGACGGCTTTTCAAATGACCTTTATCTGTCTGGGTGCCATCAATATCATCACTGCTGCAATTTTCTGGAAAATTCCCAAAAACAGCAGCATATAGTACTTTTGCAAAACGCACATGGAGTCAATTTTATGCTCGGGTTATCATAGCGCTACTTGATGAGATTAAAACACGCATGACCAAGTCAACACACATAATAAAATCCAGTTCCTTTATTGCTTCCTGCATTGGCATAGGGACAGTTTGTCTTGCAGTGATACTCTATGTTTTTATTTTTCATCAAAATCCTGCTGCCGCACAAGAGTTTCCAGTGCAGGGTTTCGATGTCTCCCATCATCAAGGCGAAATTAACTGGAAACAGGTTCCGCATAAAAAATTCCAGTTTATCTATTTAAAAGCCACCGAAGGGGGCGATTTTAAAGACCGTAAGTTTCAGGACAATTGGCTAAAAGCCCGTGAACATGGCTTTTTGGTTGGGGCTTATCATTTTTATCGTCTCTGCCGTGATGGCAAAATTCAGGCGCAGAATTTTATTGAAACCGTACCCAATAAACCTGATGCCCTACCACCTGTGATTGATTTGGAATATGACAGCAACTGTATTAATACCTATACCAGAGAACAATTACTGACTGAAATTCAAATTATGCATGATCAGCTACAACAGCATTATGGCAAACAACCGATTTTTTATATTTCAAAAACTTTCTATAACATAGTTTTAGCAGGTGAATTCAAAAATACACCGCTTTGGGTGCGTGAATATCAAGGACAACCTGAACTTAAAGGCAATCCCCAATGGACCTTTTGGCAACATACCAATCAAGGCACAATTCAGGGCATCAGCAAACCAGTCGATATGAACGTCTTTCATGGTTCAGTGTATGACTGGAGTATCTTTTTACAAAAGAACGGGATTCAACCGCTTACCCCCACCACACCTTAAAGACTTTTTTCCAACCCCATTCACGGATTAGCGCTATTCGCCGTCATGGTCTGTCGCACTAATTGCTGGAGTGCTACACAGCTTTGTTGGAGCATGCCATACTCTTGAACAGTGGTGCGTTAGTTTTGGGTGATATGAGAAAAATCATACATATTGATATGGATGCGTTTTTTGCATCGGTAGAATTACGTGATCGTCCCGATCTGCAACATTTGCCTGTGGTGATTTCCTCGCATCATCCGCGTGCAGTTATTGCCGCAGCCTCTTATCCCGCACGGAAATTTGGGCTACGTTCCGCCATGTCCATGACCCAAGCGAGAAAACTCTGCCCGCAGGTTGTGGTGATTGAACCCAACTTTAATCAATATCGTGAAGTTTCCGTACAAATTCACCAAATTTTCCAATGCTATACCCCACTGATTGAACCGCTATCTCTAGACGAAGCTTATCTGGACGTTACCGAAAATTTATATGGTTTAGCCAGTGCAACTGAAGTGGCACAACGTATCCGTGCTGAAATTTTCCAAAAGACTGGTTTAACTGCTTCTGCTGGAGTCGCACCGAATAAATTTCTGGCAAAAGTTGCTTCGGATTGGAATAAACCCGATGGTCTCTGTGTCATTAAACCCAGCCAAGTACAAAATTTTATTCAGCATTTGCCCCTCAAAAAAATTCCAGGCGTCGGTAAAGTCACCCAAGAAAAATTGAGACAACTGCATTTGGAAACCTTGGGCGATTTACAGAAAATTGAGGAAAGTACCCTGATTCATCACTTTGGAAAGTATGGTCACCAATTATTTTTATATGCACAAGGTATCGATGAACGTCCTGTACAGGTGGAGCGTGAACGGCAGCAAATTTCCAAAGAAACCACATTTGATGATGATTTTACCTTACAACAATGCCAACCCTATTGGGCAAAACTCACAATGCAGGTCTGGGAAAGTTTAAATAAAAAACAGCTTATGGCACGCGGCGTAACCGTCAAACTGAAGTTAAAGAACTTTCAGGTGCTTCAACACAGTAAAAGTTTTAAAACGCCTTTAAATAATCTTGCAGAACTGACCCAAGTGTTAGACCTGTTACTCAGTGAAATGTATATTCCTGCCGAATATCAATTCCGTCTGATCGGTGTGGGTGTCTACCAATTAAATCCTACCGATGATCTGCCTCAACTAAGTCTCTGGTAAGCCCACTTTTGTGTCTTTTTTAAACAAAAGAATAAAAATACAACAATTTGCCCTACACTTTTTTTATTTTTAGGTTAACCTATTTCACGCGGTACATTATCCATGTAAACGCTGAAATGCTAAAAATCACCTTTACTTTTAGCATGTTGTCCTGTGGTGAACGCGACGATCCAATCCGAGTATTACAGGGCAATTCTGAACATGTTGCATGGGTTCTGTTGCTCTTCTGATTCAAACCATAAAAAATTCAAACTGTATCAACCTTATTCTTTCTATTGTTATTCATATTTCCAAACCGTATTTTCCAATGACTCCGCAAAGAAATTGCCCCCTTCTCTTGCTGTACGGATCATACAAAACACCATTTGCAGATCACACCTGATCACGTAAACTGACCGTTCTCTTTACATCATGGAAATCACATGACGGTTCAACGTTTACATGTCGAAAAGCGTTTTTCTGAAATAGCCATTTCAGGTAACTTGGTTCATCTTGCAGGTCAACTTGCAGCAGATACCAGTCTCGATATTAAAGGACAAACCCAACAGACCTTAGACATTATTGATCGTTTTCTTGCCGATGCAGGCACAGATAAGCGCCATATTTTGTCGGTCATGATTTTTTTGAAAGATATTGAAAATGATTATGCAGGCATGAATGAAGTTTGGGATGCATGGTGCGCAGATATGCAAGCACTGCCTCGTACCTGTGTTGAAGCAAAAATGTACACACCAGATGTATTGGTTGAAATGACCGTGACTGCCGTCCGTCCAGAGTAAACTGAGCTAGAATCAGCTTGAATATGCCTTCAGGCTGATTTTAACCCCATAGTTTCAACTTACGTTTTTCATGATTGTGATAAAAATTATACTTTTTCAAAGATGTATCCAACTCTTGAGTATCCGGTTCTTGCCACTCTTTGCGAAGTTCCCCTAAAAAGTCTCGTCTAATTTGCTGATAACTGGGCACTTCGTCATAACGAATCACACGATAACCTGCCATCGCCAATAGTGCATCTTTATACTGTGTTTGCTGAAAGCGCTTTAACGCATTCGGATCATCCAAACCAATAATCGCCACAATCTGATGGGATGCATCGAGCACCACAAAATCAGCCAATAAATTACGATACTTATTTCGAGTACGGCTATACTTTGTCGTCATTAAGGCATCATAAGAAACATGCGCCAAAATGGTGTAGCTTGGGAGAATTTCCTTTAAACGTGCAAAGGTCAACTGCTGATTCAAACTAAAAACTGCACGCCGCTTAAGCACACTATCCTGTTGTTTTGATTGATTATTAAAGCTTTTAAAAATCATGCAACTAAACAACAATAGGAGTCCAATCAGTAAATACATACTCATACATTTATTCCTTTTAATCTATTTTTATAATCCTGCGGCTTTATAGCGATTTTTTATGCCGAAAAATCGATTATAGCGCCTCTATTTTTATTCAAGCGTTCAAGTTAAAAAAACTACATTCATCTTGACGAAATTATTATAAAAACTGACCACACATTACTTGACGTGAGCCAATTAACTCGTGTTTTTTTTATACACACATAAATTGAATAAAATCACTTTAGCCTAATCCTCAAGCAAGATGCAATTCATCTTAAGTCTTGAACAAGAGAATTCCGACGAACTGAAGCCTAAAAAAAGACGCCGAAGCGTCTTTTTTATCCATCTTAAGCACGTGCTTTCGGATTTTTTCTTTTCTTTGATGCCGTTGCATTAAAAGGACGTTTCTCACCCGTTTCGCGTGGTGGTAAACCTGTATGTTGCGTCAAAATCTGACCACGTTCAGGACGCTTCTTGGTGTTCGATGGGCGTGATTGATTTTCCGCTTGTTGATTACGGCTCTCACCATTACGCTTTTGCGAATCACCATCTACGGTCGAGTTTTTCTTACGTGCAGACTGATACTGACCTTCGGTCCCTTGCGGTTGATAGGTTGGAATCAAATGTTGCTTAGAGTTACCAATCAAGTCTTGGCGACCCATCTCTTTTAAAGCATCACGAAGCAGTGGCCAGTTGTTTGGATCATGATAACGCAAGAATGCTTTATGCAGACGACGACGCTTTTCACCTTTCACAATATCAACGTTTTCTGTATATCGTGCCACTTTGGCTAATGGGTTTTTACCTGTGTGATACATGGTCGTTGCAGTAGCCATTGGGGATGGATAGAAGGTCTGTACCTGATCGGCACGGAAACCATTCTTTTTCAACCAAATTGCCAAGTTCATCATGTCATATTCGGTTGTACCCGGATGCGCAGCAATAAAGTATGGAATGAGATACTGCTCTTTACCCGCTTCCTTACTGAAACGATCAAACATTTGTTTGAAACGGTCATAGGTTCCGATGCCCGGTTTCATCATCTTAGACAATGGACCTTTTTCGGTATGTTCAGGTGCAATCTTTAAGTAACCACCAACGTGATGTGTCACTAACTCTTTGACGTATTCAGGATTCAGTACCGCTAAGTCATAACGCAAACCTGAACCAATCAGAATCTTTTTGATGCCTTTAATGGCACGTGCTTTACGATATAACTGCGTTAACGGTGCATGATCGGTGTGTAGGTTTTGACATACGCCTGGATAAACACACGATGGTTTACGACAGTTCTTTTCAATTTCAGGGTCTTTACAGTGCAAACGGTACATGTTTGCTGTTGGTCCACCCAAGTCTGAAATAATGCCGGTAAAGCCCGGAGCTGTATCACGAATTTTTTCAACTTCGCGTAAAATTGATTCTTCTGAACGGTTTTGAATAATACGCCCTTCGTGTTCCGTAATAGAACAGAAGGTACAACCGCCAAAACAACCACGCATGATGTTCACAGAGAACTTAATCATGTCAAATGCAGGGAAACGTGCCTCGCCATACACCGGATGTGGTAAACGTGCATACGGTAAATCAAACACATAGTCCATTTCTTCCGTCGTTAACGGAATCGGTGGTGCATTTAACCAAACATCACGCTCGCCATGCTTTTGTACCAAAGCACGTGCATTTCCCGGATTGGTTTCCAAGTGCAAAATACGGTTGGCATGTGCATATAAAACAGGATCGTCCGCCACCTCTTCAAATGCAGGTAAACGAATCACCGCCAACTCACGCGGTGGTAATTTGTGCTTAATCGCTTTGGATGGTGCTGCTTTTAACTGGACAATTTGCGTGTCTGCATCCAGTTGATCGCCTTCACGAATAATCGGGTTGGCAACCAGTTCTTTTTGGAAGTTTTGGTATTGGGTTAAAGAATTACCCTTATCTTTTTCAATTTCACAACCATCTAAATCTTCAGTCATGACATAAGGATTGATGATCGGATCAACACGACCAATGGCATCCACATCGTTCGATGCAATTTCGACAAATTTGGCTTTAGATGCGCGATTATGCTTATTAATAATAAATGCAGTGCCACGAACATCGGTAATTTCGTGGATTTTTTCACCTTTGGCTAAACGATGCATCACTTCAGTGATTGAACGCTCACCATTACCATACATCAATAAATCCGCTTTGGAATCCATTAACACTGAACGACGGACTTTGTCTGACCAATAATCATAATGGGCAATACGACGTAAAGAGGCTTCAATGCCACCTAACAATACTGGCACATCTGGGAAAGCCTCACGTACACGTTGGCAATACACCGTCGCTGCACGATCTGGACGCTTATTCGGCACATTGTCTGGTGAATACGCATCATCCGAACGAATCTTACGATCTGCCGTATAACGGTTGATCATCGAATCCATATTCCCTGCGGTCACACCCCAAGCGATATTCGGTTTACCCAAAACGCGAAACGCTTCAGCATTGGTCCAATCAGGTTGTGCAATAATGCCTACACGGAAACCTTGCGCTTCTAAAGTACGACCAATAATGCCCGAACAAAATGAGGGATGATCAATATAAGCATCGCCACACACCAAAATAAAGTCGCAGCTATCCCAACCGAGTTGATCCATTTCCTCACGCGACATCGGCAAAAATGGCGCAGGTTCAAAACATGACGCCCAATATTTGTCGTAATCAAACAACGCTTTTGGCGCAGTCTGCATAGTATAAGCAGTAGACATGGCTAGCAATTCTCGGCTGGCAAATGGAAGATCCAAAATAGATCAAAGATGAAAGCCGACCATTTTACCATGAATTACATTCATCTTGCTTGATTAAAATATATACAAAAACAAGCATCTAAAAATTTATGTTTATTGTGTAATCAAAATCATGCAGATTAAACATCTACATGTGGATACGACCGCCTGAGATCATGAAAACACCCCCTTTCTATCGCCTTGGCTTCGATCAGGTGGTGTTTCAAATCAGCTTTTCCACGCAGCTTAGGTCATGAGCTTGTGATTGAACGCTTTGCTGTCTCTAAGTTTGGCTGTTCTTGTTGTGTACTACCATCTACAGAAGCTTTTAGATTCACCATAAATACCGCTAAGGCAGCAATAATGCCAGGAATTGCAATTACCATAAAGTTCATTTGATGCGGTAACTGCAAGGTCAATAATGCACCTGTCAAAATAGGTCCCACAATTGCCCCAATCCGCCCAATTCCTGATGCCCAGCCCATACCTGTAGAACGTACTGCGGTTGGGTAGAACTGTGCCACGAAGGTGTAGAGTAAAATTTGTGAACCAATGGTTGCTGCACCTGCCAGTGCAATCAGCGTATACAACACCGCCTGTGGGCTATTAAAACCAAGTAAAATCAAAGCTAAAGCACCTACAGTAAACATAGTACTCAGTACAGGTTTAAGATGAAAACGATCTGCCAAAGCTCCGCCTCCAATTGCACCGACCATGCCACCAATATTCAAGGCAAACAGGAACAGCATGCTGGCACCGAGTGAGTAGCCTGCTTGAATCATCAATTTTGGCAACCAACTACCTAGTGCATAAACCATCAGTAAGCACATGAAAAAGGCAACCCAGAACATCAGGGTACTGAACATGCGACCTTGCTGGAACAAGGCATGTAAGGGTGCTTCATCACCTGCGATAACATCATTTAATACAAATCGTGTTTCTGCATGTATATTTTGCTCAGGACTAATTTTTTGCACAATCTGCGCCACCTGCGCTGTTTCACCTTTTTGGGTTAAGAACATTAACGATTCGGGTAAAAACTTCCAAATGATGGGTAAAGCCACGAACGGAATCCCTGCAATAAAGAACATGATTTTCCAGCCGTAATCTGTCACCAACCATGCCCCCAATAAAGCTGAAGCCATACCACCAATGGCATAACCACTAAACATGACAGCAACCAAAGTACTACGAATACGTTTCGGTGCATATTCGGTCATCAAGGCAACCACATTCGGCATGACTCCCCCTATACCCAACCCAGCAAGAAATCTTAAAATGCCAAATTCAACAGGTGAGGAAGCAAAAGCACCTAAAAAAGTAAAACCACTAAAAATGGCCACACAGATCATAATGGTTTTTTTACGACCTAATTTATCGGACAAGGTACCAAAACTCATGGCACCAAACATCATTCCAAACAATGCCGTACTGGCGAGTAAACCGGCTTGTACCGCACTCAGCCCCCACTCTTGCATCAATAAAGGTAAGGCAACGCCATAAATGACTAAATCATAACCATCAAAAATAATAATCAGTAAACACCAAATCAAAACACTCCAATGAAAAGGCGTAAATTTGGCTTCATCGACCACCGTATTGATATTTAAAGTTTGTGTGCTCACGCTTCACCTCCAACTTGTGAAATCATCCCAAAATAGATTTACACAATGCGGTAAAGCTGCTTTATTGTCCAAAACCGATTGCATATATAGATATGCCACAAAGGTATGCAATTACTTTATTATTCATGTTTTTATCATCTTTAAGATATAACTATTTAAACCGTACACAAGGTCTTAACAAAGTTTGACAGGGAAAGTCATGCCATAAATGATTAATTTAAATACAAGAATAAAAAATGGAACCCTCATGCTTATATATCTTATTGTTGGTAGTATCCGAGAAGGCCGCACAGCCATTAAAGTCGCCCACTGAATCATAGATTGTATTTCTGATTTTGCCCTGCATGACATTAATATCGAACTCATTGATTTAAAACATTGGGGCTTACCTTTGTTTTCAGGTTCGCATCCTCCTGCCACGGGTATTTATGATCAACTTAAACAACAATCGGCAGATAAAACGGCCTTAGCCGATGCCTTTATTTTTATTAGCCCTGAGTATCATCATGGCTATAGCCCCGCCCTTAAGAATGCCTTGGATTATCTCGGTAAAGAGTGGCAGGATAAACTCACCGCTTTTATCAGTTATAGATCGACCAATGGCTCTCGCTCTATCAGTCAAATTCGTCAAGTGACATCAAGTTTAGGCAGGGTTGATCCGCATGCAGTGTTAGAAATTCGGGATATTTTTAAACGCAATAAAGAAGAAACATGTGCAGCCAATGAATTTGAAATCGATGGTTTGAAGTTCATCATGAATAAACTCATCAAATATCAATCATGAAGCCCAGCATGATCATCTGTACTCAATGGTATTTTTCATATCCAAGAAACCCTGCACCCCACAGGATTTCTTGGCGACTACACCACCGAGTTCACACACTTCTAAAATGTTAAAAAGATTATAAAAAGTGGATGAGGCAGAGCGCGATTTTGTCGAAACGCTTACATAATTTTTTCAGATTCAATCACCGCAGCCGATCGTTCGAATGCTTTAGTTACGATCTCACCGATCATGCTCTCTTCTAATTGAGCTGTGGCTAACCTTGCGGCAAATCCCAGATGAAAATCTAACAACCAGTCTGACGGAGGTTCTGGAAGGGGTTGTCTTGGGAAGTCACTCTGAGGGGTTAACCATGGTATGTTTTTGGGCCACTTTGGATAGGTTGGACACCAATCATCCAGATCATCCAAAATAAAACTGGCATCCAATCCAAAACGGTTTGCAAACCAAACCATCTGTATAAATTCAGAGGCCACTAGTGCACCTAATTCAGAAGGTGGTAGTGGTTGCGGATTCACTGCAACTGGAGAATATTTACCGCTTATCCAAGGTTCAGCAGACGGACAAGCAAAACGCGGTATAACAATGTCATAAATGGTTGGGTTTCGCTGTGCAATTATCGCGAGTAATCTTGAATTCAGTGTTAATGTTGTGCCCATGCGAATAGCCTCACCTGACTGATTTCAAATACTAAAATCCTTAAAGACAGTTCATATCGTCTCATAACCAACTCCTTAAGTTGATGTTCAAGAGGTCATGTTGTCATAACCTCTTTGACAATAATGTGGTGCAATAACAATGCTCTCCTTATTCGAAATTTTTTCATTCTGGAATGATATAACGCTTTAGTTTAAATCGTTCTAGACCTCCTTGCTCTCTTTCGTATTATCATCGAATCTTAGATTTTTAATGCGATGATCTTCCCAAGTGATGTCCTCCTCCCCAGATTAAAAAACAATGACTTATCCTAAATCTGAGTAAAATTGCTAAACACGATAGATCTTTGCAAATTCATGCGTTCCTTATATTTATGTTGAAGAATTTTCCGGTTTAATAACTTTATTGTGCACTGAAAGATTCAGGGCTTTTCCATACATCAAATTCAACTATTTCATTTCAGTATTTTTTAAATTGTTTACCTTTTAATCAAGATGAAATTACTATAGAACGCAGGAATACTGGAGTCAAAGTCAGACCATGACTAGGTTTTGGATATATCTGTGATCTATCTCTATCAACACAGATGAAGCATGCTGTATGCCCCTATAATTGACGGTATTATTTTAAATTTGTTTACATTTTAAACAATTTTTTTTAAAAGCTTAATGCTTATAAAAACCAAATAGCCTATTAAAAAAACACCCCTAACTGAATGGTTAGGAGTGTCTCAAAAATAGGCTGAACACCTAGATAAGCCTATTCATACTCAAGATAACTCTAGATTTAAAAATTAAGCATTAGCTACCACTGGATCATTTGCGCTAATTTTTTCTGACTCATCTTCATTCATAATTAAAGCTACAGCAATTGCAGTAATAAGTACTGGTAGCCCCACAGCAATAAAGTTAAAATATGCAGGCAAGCTCATACCCATAAATTCACCTCATATCATGTATTCAATCTACATTAACTGTTATTTAGCATCTTCTAAAGTTAGCCTCAAATGACTAATCATTATTTTTAATCACATTTTTGGATATTTTTTCAAAAGAAACATTTTCCCAATAAAAAACACCCCCTAACGTTGGTTAGGGGGTGTTTGAATAAATGAGCTGGCGATGACTTACTCTCACATGGGTAACCCCACACTACCATCAGCGCTAAGAGGTTTCACTTCTGAGTTCGGGAAGGGATCAGGTGGTTCACTCTTGCTATTGTCGCCAGCACAACTGTTTATGACTATTCGTTATGGTCTTATTTACACAGCGTGTATGCCTAACTTTCGTCAAATGAGTTATTAACAGGTATATTTGAGTTGGATATTGTATCTAGCTTTATAACTAAATCAAGTTATTTGCAGTGATTTGAACCACAACACCAACTGTTTGGGTGTTGTATAGTCAAGCCTCACGAGCAATTAGTATTGGTCAGCTTCACATATCACTATGCTTCCACATCCAACCTATCAACGTCGTAGTCTTCAACGGCTCTTTAGAGGACATAAAGTCCTAGGGAAATCTTATCTTGAGGTAGGCTTCCCGCTTAGATGCTTTCAGCGGTTATCCCTTCCGAACATAGCTACCCGGCGATGCGACTGGCGTCACAACCGGTACACCAGAGGTTCGTCCACTCTGGTCCTCTCGTACTAGGAGCAGATCCTCTCAAATTTCCAGCGCCCACGGTAGATAGGGACCGAACTGTCTCACGACGTTCTAAACCCAGCTCGCGTACCTCTTTAAATGGCGAACAGCCATACCCTTGGGACCTGCTTCAGCCCCAGGATGAGATGAGCCGACATCGAGGTGCCAAACACCGCCGTCGATATGAACTCTTGGGCGGTATCAGCCTGTTATCCCCAGAGTACCTTTTATCCGTTGAGCGATGGCCCTTCCATACAGAACCACCGGATCACTAAGACCTACTTTCGTACCTGCTCGACTTGTGGGTCTCGCAGTTAAGCGCGCTTTTGCCTTTATACTCTACGCGTGATTTCCGACCACGCTGAGCGCACCTTCGTACTCCTCCGTTACTCTTTAGGAGGAGACCGCCCCAGTCAAACTACCCACCAGACATGGTCCTCGTCCCGGATAACGGGACAGAGTTAGAACCTCAATATTACCAGGGTGGTATTTCAAGGACGGCTCCATTGGAACTAGCGTTCCAACTTCAAAGCCTCCCACCTATCCTACACAAGTAAGATCAAAGTTCAATGTCAAGCTGCAGTAAAGGTTCACGGGGTCTTTCCGTCTAGCCGCGGGTACACCGCATCTTCACGGCGAATTCGATTTCACTGAGTCTCTGCTGGAGACAGCGCCCCCATCATTATGCCATTCGTGCAGGTCGGAACTTACCCGACAAGGAATTTCGCTACCTTAGGACCGTTATAGTTACGGCCGCCGTTTACTGGGGCTTCGATCAAGAGCTTCGCTTACGCTAACCCCATCAATTAACCTTCCAGCACCGGGCAGGCATCACACCCTATACGTCCACTTTCGTGTTTGCAGAGTGCTATGTTTTTAATAAACAGTTGCAGGGGCCTGGTTTCTGTGGCTGCCAATAGCTCATCCCGCGAGGGGAATCACCGTCAGCAGCGTACCTTCTCCCGAAGTTACGGTACCATTTTGCCTAGTTCCTTCAGCAGAGTTCTCTCAAGCGCTTTGGTCTACTCGACCTGACCACCTGTGTCGGTTTCGGGTACGATTCCTGTGTAACTGAAGCTTAGAGACTTTTCCTGGAAGCATGGTATCAGCCACTTCACTGTACAAGTACAGCTTGCTATCAGTTCTCAGCATAGAGTACCCCGGATTTGCCTAAGATACATGCCTACAACCTTTCACCTGGACAACCAACGCCAGGCTGACTTAACCTTCTCCGTCCTCTCATCGCATTACACAGAAGTATTGGAATATTAACCAATTTCCCATCGACTACGCCTCTCGGCCTCGCCTTAGGGGTCGACTCACCCAGCCCCGATTAACGTTGGACTGGAACCCTTGGTCTTTCAGCGTGCGAGTTTTTCACTCGCATTGTCGTTACTCACGTCAGCATTCGCACTTCTGATACCTCCAGCATACTTCTCAATACACCTTCATCGGCTTACAGAACGCTCCCCTACCACTTGCAATAAATTGCAAATCCGCAGCTTCGGCATATAGTTTTAGCCCCGTTACATCTTCCGCGCAGGCCGACTCGACTAGTGAGCTATTACGCTTTCTTTAAAGGGTGGCTGCTTCTAAGCCAACCTCCTAGCTGTCTATGCCTTCCCACATCGTTTCCCACTTAACTATAATTTTGGGGCCTTAGCTGGCGGTCTGGATTGTTTTCCTCTTGACTACGGACGTTAGCACCCGCAGTCTGTCTCCCGGATAGTACTCATAGGTATTCGGAGTTTGCATCGGTTTGGTAAGTCGGGATGACCCCCTAGCCGAAACAGTGCTCTACCCCCTATGGTATTCGTCCGAGGCGCTACCTAAATAGCTTTCGGGGAGAACCAGCTATCACCAGGCTTGATTAGCCTTTCACCCCTATCCACAAGTCATCCCCTGGCTTTTCAACGACAGTGGGTTCGGTCCTCCAGTTAGTGTTACCCAACCTTCAACCTGCTCATGGATAGATCGCCTGGTTTCGGGTCTACACCCAGCAACTAAACGCCCTATTAAGACTCGATTTCTCTACGGCTCCCCTATTCGGTTAACCTTGCTACTGAATGTAAGTCGCTGACCCATTATACAAAAGGTACGCAGTCACCGAACTAGTCGGCTCCCACTGCTTGTATGCATGCGGTTTCAGGATCTATTTCACTCCCCTCACAGGGGTTCTTTTCGCCTTTCCCTCACGGTACTGGTTCACTATCGGTCAGTCAGGAGTATTTAGCCTTGGAGGATGGTCCCCCCATATTCAGACAAGGTTTCACGTGCCTCGCCCTACTCGACATCATCATATCAGCCCTTTCGTGTACAGGACTATCACCCACTATGGTTGCACTTCCCAGAGCATTCCACTAAAACTGATATGACTTAATGGGCTTTTCCCCGTTCGCTCGCCGCTACTAAGGGAATCTCAATTGATTTCTTTTCCTAAGGGTACTGAGATGTTTCACTTCCCCTCGTTCGCCTTGCAACACTATGTATTCATGTTGCAATACCTACCTTATAGTAGGTGGGTTTCCCCATTCAGAAATCTCCGGATCACAGGATATTTGCCGCCTCCCCGGAGCTTATCGCAGGCTATTACGTCTTTCATCGCCTCTGACTGCCAAGGCATCCACCACATGCACTTAATTACTTGACTATACAACCCCAAACAGTCGTAGCACCTACAAGTAGTACTAGGACAGATCGATTGCTCGATCATACAGTTTGTTGTTCTGTGTACTTAAACACGGTACAGCTTCAATTCAATTCACATACCAAAACGCTTGATTCAGTTAATTTCGCTAGTAACTCATTTAATCACTTCATAGTTGCCTATGTCGTTTTCAACGAGTATGAACAAATTATTTCAACTCAAATATATTCTGTTAATGATTTTTCCAGCCTTCGTCAGGTCAGGAAACTGTGATAAATCACAGAAGTTAATAAAACAAGATCTTCCAATCTCTATTCACTAATTTCTATAATCTAACTACTTAGCTTATATATTGATATTCAATATATGGTGGAGACTAGGAGAGTCGAACTCCTGACCTCCTGCGTGCAAAGCAGGCGCTCTACCAACTAAGCTAAGTCCCCAGCTTATCAATAAGTTAATGTCTCTGTTTTTCTGTATTCAGCATTTCTTCAAATGCTTCGTTAGTCAGATTTGGTGGGTCTGACAAGACTTGAACTTGTGACCCCACGCTTATCAAGCGTGTGCTCTAACCAACTGAGCTACAGACCCTCAGATACATCGTCATGAAGAACAACTTGTTGTGGATTCTTACCAATCGTCAATCTTTCGTTAAGGAGGTGATCCAGCCGCAGGTTCCCCTACGGCTACCTTGTTACGACTTCACCCCAGTCATCGGCCACACCGTGGTAAGCGTCCTCCTTACGGTTAGACTACCTACTTCTGGTGCAACAAACTCCCATGGTGTGACGGGCGGTGTGTACAAGGCCCGGGAACGTATTCACCGCGGCATTCTGATCCGCGATTACTAGCGATTCCGACTTCATGGAGTCGAGTTGCAGACTCCAATCCGGACTACGATCGGCTTTTTGAGATTAGCATCCTATCGCTAGGTAGCAACCCTTTGTACCGACCATTGTAGCACGTGTGTAGCCCTGGTCGTAAGGGCCATGATGACTTGACGTCGTCCCCGCCTTCCTCCAGTTTGTCACTGGCAGTATCCTTAAAGTTCCCACCCGAAGTGCTGGCAAATAAGGAAAAGGGTTGCGCTCGTTGCGGGACTTAACCCAACATCTCACGACACGAGCTGACGACAGCCATGCAGCACCTGTATGTAAGTTCCCGAAGGCACCAATCCATCTCTGGAAAGTTCTTACTATGTCAAGACCAGGTAAGGTTCTTCGCGTTGCATCGAATTAAACCACATGCTCCACCGCTTGTGCGGGCCCCCGTCAATTCATTTGAGTTTTAGTCTTGCGACCGTACTCCCCAGGCGGTCTACTTATCGCGTTAGCTGCGCCACTAAAGCCTCAAAGGCCCCAACGGCTAGTAGACATCGTTTACGGCATGGACTACCAGGGTATCTAATCCTGTTTGCTCCCCATGCTTTCGTACCTCAGCGTCAGTATTAGGCCAGATGGCTGCCTTCGCCATCGGTATTCCTCCAGATCTCTACGCATTTCACCGCTACACCTGGAATTCTACCATCCTCTCCCATACTCTAGCTGACCAGTATCGAATGCAATTCCTAAGTTAAGCTCAGGGATTTCACATCCGACTTAATCAGCCGCCTACGCACGCTTTACGCCCAGTAAATCCGATTAACGCTCGCACCCTCTGTATTACCGCGGCTGCTGGCACAGAGTTAGCCGGTGCTTATTCTGCGAGTAACGTCCACTATCCAGTAGTATTAGTACTAGTAGCCTCCTCCTCGCTTAAAGTGCTTTACAACCAAAAGGCCTTCTTCACACACGCGGCATGGCTGGATCAGGGTTCCCCCCATTGTCCAATATTCCCCACTGCTGCCTCCCGTAGGAGTCTGGGCCGTGTCTCAGTCCCAGTGTGGCGGATCATCCTCTCAGACCCGCTACAGATCGTCGCCTTGGTAGGCCTTTACCCCACCAACTAGCTAATCCGACTTAGGCTCATCTATTAGCGCAAGGTCCGAAGATCCCCTGCTTTCCCCCGTAGGGCGTATGCGGTATTAGCATTCCTTTCGGAATGTTGTCCCCCACTAATAGGCAGATTCCTAAGCATTACTCACCCGTCCGCCGCTAAGTGATTGTGCAAGCACAACCACTCCGCTCGACTTGCATGTGTTAAGCCTGCCGCCAGCGTTCAATCTGAGCCATGATCAAACTCTTCAGTTTAAAATCAGTAGTACCTATAAGGGTACCAATCTTGGCTCATCAATTTTCTGACAAATATTTCTCAAATAAACTTCGAGTAATTTCTACCATCAATCAATGAAAATAATTTCGATCAATCAATCAGTAAAAATCCACACAAGTTGTTCTTCATAATCTCTTAATGATCTTCTTGATGACTCGTCATCATCAAGCTAGGTCGGCTATGTTACTCTAATCTAAGTTAAAGTCAACAGGTTTTGTTAATTATTTTTAAACCTCTTCAAGACTTCCAGATTCTACCGCTTGGGCTAAATCCTTGTTTCTCAACAAGTTTTAATCAACATCACCGCCGATGGATGTGCATTCTACAGTATTTCACATACGTTGCAAGCATGTTTTTATAAATAATTTGACTGATGTTTATTTTTCAAACCATAAAATTTACAAGCTGTTGTTTTTTAATATTAATTAATTTTGAATTTTTTTAATTATTTCCAATCATTGCCATACATTTAAATTTAAGCCATTGTTTTTAATAAAAATATTAATAAACCACCTTTATTACTAGGCTTTATTTTGTTCAATTTGACTTTTATTCCATCAACTTATGCTGTTTATGTGATCACTATTCAAATTTACGCCTCATTTTTCGTCTTTGTCTTATACCAAAACAAAAAAAAGCCACCCTTTTACAAGAATGGCTGTGTCACATCTAAGATGATCTCTAGAACTTCATACTGATGCGTGCCCAGTAGTTACGTCCTATATTGTTGAATTGTTCTGTTGCAGCATAACCAAAGCCTGAACTCCCCAATTTATTTAAATGTTCCGCATAGTTCTTATCAAAGACATTATCAATCCCCACAGAAAGATCGATCCCATTTTGTAAGTTATAGGTGCCATTTAAAGACAATGTGCCAAAGCCTTTGCTATCCGCGACATCATATCCAATGATATTGCCTTCACGGGAACTGGTGCGATCTTGTGCTGCAACGACACGCCACAGTAAACCGAGATTATATTTATCTTGTACATAGCGTAGGTTAAAACGTCCTTCTAATGGTGCAATTTGCGGTAAAGCGGTGTGATCCGTTGTATTTTCACCCCATGCATACATGGCACTGATGTCCGCTTGAATGTGATCTGTCAACTGGTAAGCCACACCTGCCTCAGCACCTGCAATGGTTGCATCGACATTTCTGCTTTTGGCTTCCAATCGCCCCATTGAACCTGTCGGTGTATATGCCACTAATATATAGTCTTGAATCAAACCTGCATAAACTGAAGCCCATGATTTAAATGCACCCTGTTCATATTGATAGCCTGCATCAAACTGTGCGGTTTTTTCATTCTCTAAATCGGCAAAGGTCGTACCTGTACTTTGATGGTATTTGGTACTAAACAATTCCCAATAATCAGGTACACGTTCTACATAGCCCAAACCTGCGTAAGTTTTAACATGCTCTGCAAGTTCACTTTCAATTCGAATAAAGCCACTTGGCAAGGTTTCTTTACGCTCTGTATCGGTGGCTAAGTTATCGATCTTCGCTTGATCGACGCGTGCACCTGTCACCAGTTTATGCTGATCATTGAATGCATAGCTTAATTCACCAAAGGCCCCATAGGATTGAAAATCCATATCAGTCACTCTAGGCTTATCCTTATAGGTATTCATCATCCCTTTACGTGCACTATGTTTATTATTTTGAACATCCAGTCCAGAGACTAAACTGATTCGATCCCAGTCTGTTGTCATTGCAACACGTGAATTTATTGTGCGACGCGCAACATTAGAAGCCATTGGCATAGACATTCCTCCTGCAGAAGTAAACTCACGCAGACTAAAATTATCCATGACATGATCGTTATAGCTATAGTCCACTTGGGCTTCGATTTTTTTAATCACTTCACCCAGATTTTTCTTTTCAATATGCAGCCCCAGACTTTCACGGGCAAATTTAGAACCATCCATACTGCGTCCAGCATAGACTGCCTCACCATCGCTTTTGCCGCCTTTCAGTTCCACCCATGTATCTTCATTTGGCGTCCAACCGAATGCCAGATCAGCATTCCATTTTTCCCAGTCCGAAGGCACTGTATTGCCAGCTCCATCTTGATAACTGTCTGCAACTGAACGATTGGCATTTAAACGTGCATATTTGCTTTCATCCCCTACCGCAGCTTCAACATTCTGATCCAAGCGACCATAAGAGCCAAGCATGACACTGGCTTGTCCGCGATAGGGTTTTGCCGAAGTGAGCTGTTCAGGTTCACGCTCAAATATAACAGTCGCAGCAGAACCAGTATGCGCATACTGAACAGTTTGTGGTCCTTTTACGACTGTGATTTTATCGTAGCTTTCAGGAGAAACATAAGAAGCAGGATTATCCATACGGCTTGGGCATGCACCTAAATTTTCCGTACCATCGGTGAGAATTTTAATACGTGAGCCAAACATACCGCGGAAAGTGACATCGCCATTCGCGCCGCCATTTTTGATTTGGTTAAAACCGACAATGCTTTGCAAATAAGCAGCACCATCAACCGCAGGAATGGGCTGAGTGGGTTGTTTCGGATCCGCATGTACAATTAAGCCATTCGCATCATTACCTTGCTGGGCGGTCACGACAATAGGAGTCAAAATTTGAGGAGGTTGTACTTCTGCACTATAAGCAGTAACCGAATAACACGCGACACAAATCGCAGCCGATAAAGGCTGTAACAAGAATTTAGGCTGAGCCATATCAATCTCTCTAAAACATAAATAACACTGTGCCTAAGTCATAAGACCCAAGCGAAATAAAGCGGATTTATGCCCAGAGTGGCGGTGCCCGTCCTTGTGGGATAAGAAATAGTTGCTGTAGAACAAACCAAACATGTGCAAAGGCTTTTTGAAAAGCGATTAAACGAACTTGAATACGATCAAGTATTGGCTTTATGTCAAGTTCAGGCGGCAAGACTAAATTGCCATATACGGTACAGTATTGGCATTGATGACTTGCATCATGGTGATCATGAATATGCTGCTGTTTTTGTTCTACTTGATGATGTAAATGTTGCGTATGCTGCATAGCAGCAGTCTGCACGGCGTTTACAGTTTGAGAAGGGAGTAAAAGTGCACGCGTAATGGTTTCACAGACCGGAGCAACTTGATATTGCTTCGGCAGCAAAGGCTGTAAGAAAACAGCAATCTGTAAAAAAACTGCGACACATGCCAGCAGTAAACCACCACGGAAAAGCAAAAATAATCATCCTGCAATTAGTGCGGCATCAGTATAACAAAACCCAATCGGAATTGGGTTCATACTTAAAGATGATTTTGGGTGAGAAATTATCCGCGTTTGACTGCAACTTTCTCTTTTTGGCGCTGACGCGTCAATTTTTCCACTTTTTCACGCGCACGCTGACGCTTGAGTGGTGATAAATAATCGACAAATAATTTGCCGTTTAAGTGATCCATTTCATGCTGAATACAAACAGCGAGAAGTTCGTCTGCTTCTATTGTAAAGGATTGACCTTCAAGGTTAATTGCCTCTATTTTTACACGTGACGCACGCTCAACTTTGTCGTATATTTGAGGCACTGATAAACAGCCTTCTTCATAAGGCTGGGTTTCTTCAGTCAATGGGGTAATTTTGGGGTTAATGAACACCATGGGCTGATCTTTATGTTCAGATAGATCCATAACAATCAACTGAATATGGCGGTCGACTTGGGTAGCGGCTAAACCAATGCCTGGCGCTTCATACATGGTTTCAAACATATCTGCAGCTAACTGACGAATTTCATCAGTAACTTCTTCGACGGGTTGTGCAATGGTACGAAGACGGGGATCGGGGAAACTTAAAATAGGTAATAAGGCCATAAACGTCCTCACTTATGCCATTGATCAAAAAACCAAATGAAGGAATGCTTCATCAAAAAAATGTGTGTAATATCGCTATTATAACGTAAATTACGTACATAATTTTAGGAATTATGATAATGAAAAAGGTTTTGAAGGGCATGCCATCTTTTAGTGCCTTGGGGTTTAAACAGCAATTGTTGGCACTGACTGTCGGTTTGGCGATCAGTGTTGGTTCTATCGCAGTGGTTGAAGCTGCACCAGCTCGTAATATTAATCCACCTTCATTAAAAGCGGGTGCACCACAAGTTTATGTGGTGAAAAAGGGTGACACCCTCTGGGATATTTCGGGGAAATTTTTAGATAAGCCTTGGCGCTGGCCTGAAATTTGGGCAAGTAACCGTCACGTGAAAAATCCACACTGGATTTTCCCTGGCGATAAACTTTTACTGTGTAGCTATCAAGGTAAGCCCCTGATTGGCAAAGATGAAGGTGATGGCTGTGATGGTATTATTCGTCGTTATGCAGGGGGAACCAAGTTACAACCCCAAGTGCGAATTGAATCCTTAAATAATGCTATTCCTGTAATTCCATTAGACAATATTAAACAATGGTTAGAACATTCAACCATTGTTGCTCCTGAGTCAGTGGACAATACACCTTATGTACTGGGTACCGCCGATCAACGCGTATTGGCAGCCAAAGGTCAAACCATCTATGCGCGTGGCAATGGCTTAGAAGTGGGTCAGCAATATGCGGTTTATCGCGAAGGCGACCCGTACACCCTCAACAATGAAAAAGGCAAAAAGTATAATGCTGGGCTTGAGTTGAATCAGGTGGCGACGGGCATAGCTGTTGCAAGTGAAAATGACATCACAACACTGGAATTAACAGATAGCTTTAATGCCGAAGTACGTCGTGGTGACCGTGTACTGCCTGTTTATGACCCAATGTTGCCTACCCTGTTTTATCCAACCATGGCGGAAGATGTAACGGCTGGAGGGCAAATTGTTCGAGTGATGGGCTCTATTGGCACTGCTGCCCAACACAGCGTCGTGACGATAGACCGCGGTAGTTTTGAAGGCGTACAAGTGGGCCATGTATTTAGCATCAACCAAAAAGGTGAACAGGTTCGAGACCCGAAAACCAAAGAAATGGTGCAATTGCCTGGACAGAAAATTGGTAACTTAATGGTATTTAAAACTTTTGATCACTTTAGCTATGGTTATGTGCTCGACAGTTCCTTACCAATCAAAATCGGTGCTTACATTCAACCACCTTTAATGGACGATTAATTCGGAGTTCCTATGCTGAAACCATTATCACAAGTGCAAATGGACATCATTACCTTGTGGTATTTGGTTCAGCACTCGCTCAGCAGTTTTTACAAACTAGAACAACACTTTGGTACAGCCCACAATGCGGTACAGCCTCACAATTTACAGGGTTGGTCAAAATTAGGTTTACATAAAAATCATATTCAACGCGCGCAACAGTTTTACACAGCGCCTGAACAAAATAAGTTTCAGCACGTCATTCAGGAAATTCAGCAACATAGTGATTTTGTACTGAGTTATCACGATCCTGAATACCCACAACAACTGCTGCCTTATAGTGATAAACCCCCGATTCTGTTTGGACAAGGGCAACTTTCGCTCTTGATGCAGCCACAAATTGCGATTGTTGGCAGTCGTAAACCAAGTCCGCATGGTCGACAAATCGCCTATGATTTTTCGTACTATCTTAGTGAAAAAGGTTTTGTCATTAGCAGCGGCTTAGCACAAGGCATTGATGAGGCTGCACATCAGGGCGCTTTATCCCATCAACGTACACTGGCAGTGATGGGCACAGGACTTGATCAAACTTATCCTTCACAGCATCAGCAACTTCGCCAGCAAATTTTGCAGCAGTCGGGTGCTATCATCAGTGAGTTTTTACCCCATACTCCACCCCTGCAACATCATTTCCCGCGCCGCAATCGAATTGTCAGTGCACTCTCTTTAGGCGTGATTGTTGCTGAAGCCAGTTTAAAAAGTGGTTCGATCATTACCGCTAAACTTGCAGCAGAACAAGGCAAATTGGTGTTTGCGATTCCTGGACATATTTATAGTGAATTCCATCAAGGTTGCCATCAACTGATTCGTGAAGGCGCAATTCTGGTGGATCATCCTGAACAAGTCTTAGAAGACCTCGCTTTACCGACTCAATGGCAAGCGCAGCAGCAATCTCAGGGTGACTCAACCACACAACCACTCGCAAAGCCCGAGATTCCTGAGCATTTAATGTCGCTTTACAATCAACTGAACTGGACGGGCTATCCTTTGGATCATTTGGCCATCCATCTGAAGCAAGATACCGCCTCACTGACTGCCCAGTTGATGGAACTGGAGCTTTTAGGCTTATGTATGCAACAATCTGGGGTTTATTTGCGTTGTCGTCCCAGCCAATAAGGTTCAGAATAAGCCTTTGCTTAAATTAGGACATGGAAATGATTACCACCTCTGTTGCTGAAGCTGCCGATAGTTTAAAACGCGGACAGGTCTTGGCATACCCAACAGAGGCAGTGTGGGGATTAGGCTGTGATCCCTATAACGAAGCTGCATTTAATGAAATTTTAAAATTAAAACAGCGTCCAATTGAAAAAGGTGTCATCTTATTGGCTGGGCATATTTCTCAAGTCGAACACTTACTGGTAGGACTCACCCCAGAAATGCGTGACACCGTGATCGCCTCTTGGAGCCACTCTAACCCGACTGAACGTGCAACCACTTGGTTACTACCTGCGAGTGAGGACATTCCCATTTGGATCAAAGGCAATCATCCCAAAGTCGCCATTCGCGTGACCACTCACCCTTTATGTGTGGCTCTTTGCAATGCATTTCATGGTTTTATCGTATCGACCAGTGCTAACCCTGCGGGACTTGAACCTGCACGTTCACTGCAAGAAGCCAATAAATACTTTAACCATCATTTAACCTATCTAAACGGTGATTTAGGTTTAAGTCAGGAACCGAGTCGTATTTTAGATGCTGAAACAGGTCAAATTATTCGTGCATAAGCGAATAAAATAATGAATTTTATAGAAATTTGGACAAAAAAAAGCTCAATCAAATAGGTTGATTGAGCATAAAAAGGATGTGTGTTAATCACATCCAGAGGGTTCAAAAATCTTGCTGAATGTTAGATTTAAAGTATTATTAAGAAATACTTAACCAATCATTCTTGATGTGAATATTATCTAACATTTCAAATCAAAATACAAATCCATTATCCCAGCTTAACTTTTGATTAAATGCATGATTAAAATGTGAAATTTTCTCAAAAAGTCAAACTATCCTTCTATTTTTAAAATATTTTTAAATAAATAATCATTTGACAGCATGCAAATTTGCACTTATAACTGGTAGTTTAGTCCAAGAAAAATAAATCAATAAAATTTACTGTTTGGTTATTTATTCACCATATTGATTGACTCTGCTGCTTCAGATTGCGCCTGCCGTGATTTTATTTGTGCCATAGTAATCCCCGTAATAATAATGATCCCACCAATGGTGTGATGTATCGTCCACGCTTCATGCAACCAAAAATAAGCCAATACTGCTGTAAAAATGGGCATCAGATTCATAAAAATACTGGTTTGATTGGGCCCCAAACGCTGTACAGCAAGCATCCACACCCAAGGTGCGATCAGGGATGCAAATAAGCCTGCATATAAAACACTTGCCGTATTCTGCATATCTAAACGATCGATGCCCAACCATAGTACAAAAGGCAAATGATAAATCAGAGAAAATCCTATTTGTACGTACAAACTGATCATGAGTGGCACTTTCAGTTGCCACTTCTTTAAAAATACCCCGTAAAAAGCATAGAAGAACACTGCAATCACCATCAGCAGATCGCCCCAATGCCCGCCTAAATGCAGCAGAGTCTGTAACTGCCCTTGTGCAATCACATAAAGTAAACCTAGAAATGACACCAAACTTCCCATAACGGCAAAACGATTGGGTACTTCTTTTAGAATAATGATGGAAACAAAAATGGTAAAAATTGGAATAAAAGCATTAATAATCCCCATATTGGTCGCGGTGGTATAATGCGCAGCGCTATATGCCAGACCTTGATAGAGCAACATACCAAAGGCACTGAGTATTGCAAATTGCTTCCAATGCAACGCAACTAACTGACGCTGCTGCCACACTTTGGGTAGCATCACTGGAGTCAGCACAATAAAAGCCACCAGCCAACGATAAAAACTAATGCTCACAGGTGAAATATAATCCGCGACATAACGCGTCACTGCAATATTCAGCGACCAGATAAAAACTGCAATCAAGGGTAGCATGACCGCCAATTTTGCCCATTTTTTTTGCTGCATTTGCCCACTCAGTTACAAGGTCTTAAATGACTATTGTGCTAAAAGTCTGAAATAATAAACATACGTTTTTTCAGACATTGATATGGCAGATTCATCCGTCTGGCATCCACTCCCACTTCGTATCAATATGGGCATCTTTCATGAACAGCTATGCATACACTGATTTATCTCAATTGATTGAAGTACATGAATATTTTTATGCAAGAAATGACGAAATTGCAGCACATTCTTGCATCTGGGGTGATTTTAATTTCAGTTTAAATGGTATTTTGGATTATGAAATTGAAGGAATACACCATTTATCTCCACCCAATTACGGACTTTGGATTCCCGCCCATACTGCACATGCCTGCATTGCACGTGAAATTCAGCCGACCCATTATATTTGTATTCATCTCCATCCTGAGCTTTGCAAATACTTTCCCCAAACCACCAAAGCCGTCGAAATCAGTCCTTTTCTCCGCCATTTAATTAAAGAGGTTTTACGTCAAAAGCCTGTAACAACCTCTGCGGAATACGAACATTTACTTCATGTATTACTGGATCAACTGCGTACTGCACCTGCTTATGAACACTACCTACCACAAACACAACACCGTGTTTTAAAGCCAATCTTACAACAACTGGCCAATCCGCAATGCTTTGCCAAAAGTTTGCAACAAATCCTCCATGAATTTCAGTTTACCGAAAGGCATTTACTCCGCTTAAGCCAACAAGAACTGCAACTCAGTCTCGCAGAATGGCGCAATCGGGCAAAAATTCTGTATGCGATTGATCAACT
The DNA here is from genome assembly GCF_023824315.1 of Acinetobacter tibetensis. Taxonomy (NCBI): domain Bacteria; kingdom Pseudomonadati; phylum Pseudomonadota; class Gammaproteobacteria; order Moraxellales; family Moraxellaceae; genus Acinetobacter; species Acinetobacter tibetensis. Next base: position 3,195,195 of record NZ_CP098732.1, read on the forward strand.
GCATGCAGGATCGACAGTTAAAAAATTGGCTTATGATTTGGGTTATCAACATAGTTCTAGTTTTATTGAATTCTTTAAGCGCTATACAGGACAAACGCCTGCGCAATTACGCGAATAAACCAGCAGCTTCAGCCTCTTTTTACTTCACTTGCAGGATTCAACTTGAAGTTGACGTGAATTCTCGTTACAACATCAACACCCGATAAAAATCAATGGATCTGTGTATGAACCAGTCTGTATATGACATTCCTGTAAAAACCATTCAGGGAGAGAACATCACCTTGAACCAATATCAAGGTAAAGTCCTTTTGATTGTCAATGTGGCATCAAAATGTGGTTTAACCCCACAATATGAAGGTTTAGAAAAACTCTATCAGCAACAAAAAGATCAAGGTTTAGAAATTTTAGGCTTCCCTGCCAACAACTTCTTGGCACAAGAGCCAGGTAGTGATAGCGAAATTCAAGAATTTTGCTCAGTTAACTACCAAATTGATTTCCCTTTATTTTCAAAAATTTCTGTCGCAGGCGAAGATAAACATCCACTCTATGAAACCTTAATCAATGCCATTCCTGAACGCATTGGTGAAGGACCTTGGTGGAAAGATTTAGTCGATTATGGTCTTACCCCAAATGAACCACCAGAAGTACTCTGGAATTTTGAAAAGTTCCTCGTGAATAAACAAGGACAAGTGGTGGCACGTTTTGCACCTGACATTACCGCAGATGATCCGCGTATTGTGGATGCCATTCAAACTGAGCTGCAAAAATAATAGACTATTCTGAACATCAAGCAGTCATTCATTGGCTGCTGATGTTTTAAAAACCTCTTCTTAATTTCTTCATTATTTTAATATTTATACAACATTAAATTCAAATTAACTCAATCACTTACTGCTTTAATAGACCGATCAGAACAAGATAGAAAGTTTAAGGTTGGTAGATCATGAATCGTTTAGTACAAGCTGTTGTTTTCTCTTTATCCACTGCGTTAGTGGCAGCTCCCGCTTTTGCTGCTCCACAAAATTCACAAGATCACAAACAACACGCAACTCAGAATCACAATAATGCAAATCATCAAAGCATGCATAACGACGCTTCAAGTCACCATGCACAAAATCAACATAAACCCGCAAGCAATAATAAAGCTGGGAATAAGCAAATGACTCGCCCATCGGCGACATGGAAACCAGGTAATCCCGTTCCAACGCAATACCGTGGTCAGAGTTACAAAGTTGACCACAGTAAATACAAAAAATTAAATAAGCCAGGCAAAAATGAACAGTGGATCAAAGTGAATGGCGATTATGTTTTAACCAATGTGTTAAATCACAATATTATTAAAATCGTACCAGGAATGTAAGATTTCCCAAAGATCAAAAGAGTGCGACCAGCACTCTTTTTTATAGCTCCCCCTTTTTGTTGTTGCTTTGCAGCCTGACTTTGGAAAGTGAAGTAGTCGTTTTATAATTTCTTTAAAGCGATACAATGTTAAATTGAGACCAGTCAAGATTATGAAAAAACTTCTGCAAGGTGCCTTACTACCTTTTGGTATTTTTGTTGCTGCAATCAGCTTATTCGGTTGTAATCAGGCGACAGAACAGGATACTCAAACAGCAAATTCCACTGACGTAGAAGAACACAGTCCTTCTCATAATAATCCTGAGACCGAATTAAAAAATGGCAACATGATTTATGTGGTCCGTGATGTTGCCGACATGCAATTAAAAGCAGGTGACTACGTCCAACAACTGAAACAAACTCAAACTGACGTAGAGCAAGCTTTAACAGATAAAGACCAGCAAGCACTACAAACATCAGTCAATGCTCTGCATCAGCAACTCACAGACTTCAACCGTGCGTTAAATAGCTTAGATTTAAAAAGTCAGGAAGTTGACTCTATTCGACAAAACATCATGTCTACCAACCAACAAGTCCTCGATTTACCTTATTTAAATGGCAAAGTTGACCTTCAATCAGTCGATTTACACAAAATTGAACAACAAATGACTTCGGTGCAAACAGAAATGCTCAAATTGGCCAAGATGTTACTGTTACAGCCCGCATCAAGTGAAAAAGCATCATAAAAGCATTAGAGGATTCATCGGATATTTTCAATGCGATGAATCCCCTATATCCATTTAAAGATTAAAATCAATCACGATTCGCCCATCAATTTTGCCCTGCTCCATCCGCTCAAAAATATCATTGATATTTTCTAAAGGCTCTACGTGAATATGGGCTTTTACTTTGCCACGTGCTGCAATATCTAAGGCTTCTTTCAGGTCTAAACGTGTCCCGACAATCGAGCCCCGAACAGTAATCCCATCCAAAACCATGTCAAAAATAGAGAGATCGAACTTCCCAGGTGGCAAGCCATTCAGCACCATTGTTCCACCGCGACGCACAATTGAAACGGCCTGTTCAAACGCTTTGGGTGATACCGCAGTCACCAGTACCCCATGACAGCCCTCACCCGTCGCCTCCAACACTGCATCTTTAACATTAACTTTCAGCGCATTCACGCCAACATCTGCACCTAGCTGTTTTGCCAACTCTAGCTTAGTATCATCGACATCAATCGCAACTACATTAAAGCCCATAATTTTGGCATACTGCACCGCGACATGCCCTAAGCCACCAATACCTGATATTGCCACCCAATCCCCTGTTTTGGCCTCCGTCATTTTAAGCCCTTTATAGACGGTTACCCCCGCACATAAAATCGGTGCGATTGCGAACAAATCAACACCGTCTGGGATCACGCCAACATAGTTACCATCGGCCAAACAGTATTCTGCAAAACTGCCATTGACCGAATAACCTGAATTTTGTTGTTGTTTACATAAGGTTTCCCAACCGGCATAACAATGATCACAATGCCCACACGCCGAATAAAGCCAAGGAATACCCACCACATCACCTACTTTCAGATGACTAATACCTGCGCCTATCTCAATGACTTTACCCACCCCTTCATGACCAGGAATGAAGGGCAAATGTGGTTGAATAGGCCAGTCCCCATGCATCGCATGTAAATCGGTATGACAAACACCCGTCGCAATCATTTTGACCAAAACTTTACCATCACTAATTTTTGGAATTTCAACGTCTTGAATTTGTAAAGGTTGATTGAATGCAGTGACGACTGCGGCTTTCATTGTTGTTGCCATCTTTTACGCTCCATAACCCAAAGTGAGTCAGACTTTTATTAAGAACTGTGCTCAACCAATAACACAAACATAGGAGATTAAGGACAGGCCTTTTGTTGTTTTTTTGAACAATATTTCAAATATTCCTCTAAGCAACACAAAATGTGTATGGTAATAAAAAAGGCCACTACGTAGCCAATTTTCTATTTTTATTCAAAGAATGTTTAGCCTGTTCGCCATTTTTGAAAGGCGGTTTGCATCGCCTGTGTTTGCTCGGTTGAAACCTGATGTTGATGTAAATAGCTAAAGTCACCACGATATACCGCATCCACAAGCGTCTTGGCTAAAACCGCAATGCTCTCTCTGCCTTGCTGCTGATAAACATCAATCTGTTCAGCAGTGAGAAAGATGTCCCAACAAGAGACCACCGAACTCATGTCCACCGCGATTCCCAAATAGTATTGATGATCATCTTGATAAAGTTCCCAAAAATGTGGTTCTTGTTCTATCAGTTGCATGTGTTTGTACTTAGCAAAATTATTTTATAGCATAAAAAAAGCCACCTTTCGGTGGCTTTTTCAATCTTAAACCGTCGCTTATTGAGCGCGGTTTTTGATTTTGCGGATGGTTTCCAACTGAGCAGCAGTTTCTGCAAGAGCAGCCAAAGCAGCAGCCGAGTCCAAGTCGCTCTTTTGATTTGCAAGCAATTGTTCAGCGTGTTTACGCGCTTCTAAAATTGCAGCTTCATCTAAGTTTTCTGCACGGACTGCAGTATCTGCAAGTACCGTAACAACATGCGGTTGAACTTCTAAAACACCACCAGATACATAGATTAACTCTTCTGTACCGTTTTCCAACAGAACGCGAATCGCACCCGGTTGAAGTAAAGTTACTAGTGGCGCGTGACCAGGCATAATACCCAATTCACCACCAGCACCTTTAGCAATTAGCATCGTTACAGTGCCAGAGTACAAAGACTCTTGAACACTTACAACATCACACTGCATAGTCGCCATGAGAATCTCCTAAATTAGGTAACTAATTAAAGTTTCTCAGCTTTAGCAATTACTTCGTCAATACCACCAACCATGTAGAACGCTTGTTCTGGAATGTGATCGTATTCACCAGCTAAAAGACCTTTAAAGCCACGAATCGTTTCTTTAAGCGGTACAAGTTTACCAGGAGCACCAGTAAACACTTCAGCTACGTGGAACGGTTGAGAGAAGAAACGTTGGATTTTACGCGCACGGTAAACAGTCAACTTATCTTCTTCAGCAAGTTCGTCCATACCAAGAATCGCGATGATGTCTTTCAATTCTTTATAACGTTGAAGAACGTTTTGAACTGAACGAGCAATCTCGTAATGCTCAGTACCCACAACTAGTGGATCTAACTGACGTGAAGTTGAGTCAAGTGGATCGATCGCTGGGTAAATACCAGAAGATGCGATGTCACGGCTCAATACTACAGTTGCGTCTAAGTGAGCAAATGTAGTTGCAGGTGATGGATCTGTTAAGTCATCGGCAGGTACGTATACCGCTTGGATTGACGTAATCGAACCAGACTTAGTCGATGTAATACGTTCTTGAAGAACACCCATCTCTTCTGCAAGCGTTGGTTGGTAACCTACTGCAGATGGCATACGACCTAGAAGTGCTGATACTTCAGTACCTGCTAGTGTATAACGGTAGATGTTGTCGACGAACAATAGTACGTCACGGCCTTTGCCGTTTTCGTCTTTCTCGTCACGGAAGTACTCAGCCATGGTCAAACCAGTCAACGCTACGCGTAAACGGTTACCCGGTGGCTCATTCATCTGACCGTAGACCATTGCTACTTTGTCAAGAACGTTTGAGTCTTTCATCTCGTGATAGAAGTCGTTACCTTCACGAGTACGCTCACCAACACCAGCAAACACAGATAAACCTGAGTGCGCTTTCGCGATGTTGTTGATCAACTCCATCATGTTTACAGTTTTACCAACACCGGCACCACCGAACAGACCAACTTTACCACCTTTCGCGAACGGGCATAGTAAGTCGATGACTTTAATACCAGTTTCTAAAAGGTCAGTAGAAGCTGCTTGTTCAGCATAAGAAGGTGCTTGACGGTGAATCGGCAAACGCGCTTCAGTCGCAACTGGACCAGCTTCGTCGATTGGGCGACCAAGAACGTCCATGATACGACCCAAAGTCGCTGTACCCACTGGTACAGAGATTGGAGCGTTAGTATTCGTTACGTTCAAACCACGCTTAAGGCCTTCAGTAGAACCCATTGCAATAGTACGAACTACGCCATCACCAAGTTGTTGCTGAACTTCTAATGTAGTTTCAGTGCCATCAACGTGGAGAGCGTCATAGATCTTAGGAACGCTGTTACGTTCAAACTCGACGTCGATAACCGCGCCGATGATCTGAATGATACGACCGCTACTCATTGCTGTCTCCTCAATTCAAAATAATGTTAAACGGCAGCGGCACCACCAACGATCTCAGAAATTTCCTGAGTAATCGCGGCTTGACGCAGCTTGTTATAAATAAGTTGTAGGCTCTTGATCAAATCACCTGCGTTGTCCGTTGCAGCTTTCATTGCAACCATACGAGCTGACTGCTCACACGCGATGTTTTCGATCACGCCTTGATATACCACAGACTCGATATAACGAACCAATAAGCCATTTAAAAGCTGTTCAGCTTCAGGCTCATAGATATAATCCCAACCGTATTGACGGTTAAGGGTCTTGTTTTCTTCAGCAGTTGCTAAAGGAACAAGTTGTTCGATTTTTTGATTTTGAGTCATGGCATTGACAAAGCCGTTTGACACAAGATAAATACGATCTAACTCGCCTTTATCAAACGCGTCTAACATCACCTGTACAGAACCAGATAACTGTTCAAGGCTTGGTGTATCACCGACATTTGTCGTAGCACCCAGCACTTTACCGCCGTAGTTTTTAAAAAACGAAACCGCTTTTTGACCAATTAAAGCAAATTGAACTTCAATTGACTGCTCTTGTTGCTGTTGTACGTGTTTAACCACTTTTTTGAACAAGTTAATGTTCAAACCACCAGCAAGGCCACGATCTGAAGACACAATGATATAGCCAACGCGCTTTACAGGGCGTTCAACCATATAACGGTGTTTGTATTCAGGATTCGCTTGAACCAAGTGAGCAATTACACGGTGCATATTTTCGGCATACGGACGGCCTTGAGCCATGCGCTCTTGCGCACGACGCATCTTAGAAGCTGCTACCATCTGCATCGCGCGAGTAATTTTCTGCGTGCTTTTGATACTAGCTACTTTGGCGCGAATTTCTTTTAAATTTGCCATACGCTTAACCTAGTATTCGAAGGCCCTTTCGAGCCCTCGAAGGTTGATCCGTGAACCAAACCAAAACTAAATCCAACTGAAGTTGAAATTAGTAAGTTTGAGTCGCTTTAAAGCTTTCAATACCTGCTTTGATTGCAGCTTCGATGTCTTTGTTGTAATCACCAGTTTCATCGATGTTTTGCATTAACGCAGCATTTTCTGAACGGAAGTAAGAGATTAACGCAGCATCAAAGTCTACGATTTTCTTCACTTCAACGTCAGCCATGTAGCCTTCGTTAGATGCATAAATTGAAACAGCTTGGTCAGCAATTGAATATGGAGCATATTGTTTTTGCTTCATTAATTCAGTTACACGTTGACCATGTTCAAGTTGCTTACGCGTTGCTTCATCAAGGTCAGAAGCGAACTGAGCAAACGCTGCCAATTCACGGTATTGCGCCAAAGCAGTACGGATACCACCAGACAATTTTTTGATGATCTTAGTCTGCGCTGAACCACCAACACGAGATACAGAGATACCCGCGTTCACAGCAGGACGAATACCTGCGTTGAATAATGATGTTTCAAGGAAGATCTGACCGTCAGTGATCGAAATTACGTTCGTTGGTACGAATGCAGATACGTCACCCGCTTGAGTTTCAATGATTGGTAATGCAGTTAATGAACCAGTTTGGCCTTTAACTTCACCATTCGTGAATTTCTCAACGTAGTCAGCAGAAACGCGCGAAGCACGCTCAAGAAGACGTGAGTGAAGATAGAATACGTCACCTGGATACGCTTCACGACCTGGTGGACGACGTAACAATAATGAAATTTGACGGTAAGCAACAGCTTGCTTAGACAAATCATCATAAATGATCAGTGCATCTTCACCGCGGTCACGGAAGTATTCACCCATTGTACAGCCAGAGTATGGAGCCAAGTACAACATTGCTGCTGGATCGGCTGCAGCTGCTGCTACAACAGTGGTATACGCCATAGCGCCAGTTTCTTCTAGCTTGCGCACAACGTTAGCAATAGTCGATTGTTTTTGACCAATAGCTACGTATACACACTTAATGCCAGAGTTTTTCTGAGCGATGATCGCATCGATCGCCATTGCTGTTTTACCAGTTTGACGGTCACCAATGATCAACTCACGCTGACCACGGCCTACAGGGATCATTGTATCTACTGACTTATAACCAGTTTGTACAGGTTGATCCACTGATTGACGCCAAATTACGCCTGGTGCTACTTTTTCAACAGCATCAGTTAATTTTGCATCAATAGGGCCTTTACCATCAATTGGGTTACCCAAAGCATCTACTACACGGCCTAAAAGTTCTGGACCAACCGGAACTTCTAATACACGACCTGTGCAACGTGCTTTTTGACCTTCTTGAAGGCTTAAGTAGTTACCTAAAACAACGACGCCCACTGAATCCTGTTCTAGGTTCAGTGCCATACCGTATAAGCCGCCGTCGAATTCGATCATTTCACCGTACATTGCATCAGCAAGGCCGTGAATACGCACAATACCGTCGGAAACCATAACAATGGTTCCTTCGTTTTTAGCGGTCGCGCTGGTGTCCAGATCGCCGATACGCTGTTTAATGAGCGCACTGATCTCGGATGGATTCAGTTGTTGCATTGCGCTATACCTCAATCTTTATTAAGTTCAGTCTTCTAATACGCAGCTTTTTTCAAGCCTTATTACGCAAGAAGACGAGTCCGCATTTTTTCAAGCTTGTTAAGCGCAGAGTCATCTATCACTTGGTCGCCTGCACGAATAACAACACCAGCAATAAGCTCTGGTTTAACTTCTACAGTTACATTTACCGCAGCTTCGAATTTTTTCTCTAAAGCATGTGCAAGCAATTGTTCTTGTACAGAAGTCATAGGGAATGCAGATTCAATCACTACATCCACCGTATTGTTATTCTGTGATTTGAGCTGTTCATATTCCGCAGAAATTTCAGGAAGAAGTACCAAACGGTTATTTTCAGCAAGCAATGTCAAAAAGTTTGACACTGCTGCAGTTTGGTCTTCGCCTAATACTTTTGCAAAAAGACTTACCTGCTCAGCAGGAGTAAGCTCAGGGCGAGTTAAGAAAGCTGAAAATGCTTCGTCTTGCACCGCAGCACTGAGCAAGTTTAATGCAGATGACCAAGAGTCAGTTGCATTTTGCTCAGAAGCGTAAGCAAATGCTGCCTTAGCGTATGGGCGTGCCAACGTCAAGAGTTCAGCCATAATCCGCCTCTCTTAAAGTTTAGCAGCCAGCTGAGTCAGCATGGCATTGTGAGCTTCTGCATCAACTTGCTGGTTCAGGATTTTCTCCGCACCAGTAACTGCCAAAGCAGCAACTTGTTGACGCAATTCTTCGCGAGCAGAATTGATTTCAGTATCAACAGCTTCTTTCGCTTGTTGACGAATACGCTCACCTTCAGCCGCAGCTTGAGTACGCGCTTCTTCTACCAATTGTGCACCACGACGGTTCGCTTGTTCGATCAATTGAGCCGCTTGCGCTTTCGCCGCGTCTAATTCAGCTTTCACTTGAGCTTGCGCATCCGCAAGATCAGCTTTTGCTTTTTCAGCAGCGTTTAAGCCATCAGCAATTTTACGCTGACGCTCACTAATCGCATTGATTAGTGGTGGCCATACGAATTTCATACAGAATGCGACAAACATCGCAAATGCAATCGCTTGACCAATCAATGTGAGGTTGATATTCATTTCGCTATTCCTCAATAGTTTAATTTAGGAATTAAGCTGATTAACCTACAAATGGATTAGCGAAGATGAAGAACAAGCCAATACCAACACCGATCATAGGCACAGCATCAAGAAGACCCGCGATTAAGAACATACGAGTTTGAAGTTGTGGAGCCAATTCTGGTTGACGAGCAACAGCTTCAAGGAAGCGACCGCCTAAAAGACCAAAACCAATCGCAGTACCTAAAGCACCAAAAGCGATCAAGATAGCAGATGCAATTGCAACTAGACCTAAAGTGAGTTCCATGATAATTCCTCAGAGGTTAGGTTTATACCAAATTAAAGTAAAAAAATTTTAAGCCCAACCATCCGTTGATAGTTAGGCAGTACCATTAATGTTTTTCGCTTGCCATGCTCAAGTATACGATAGTCAGCATCATGAAAATGAACGCTTGTAACGTAATAACAAGAATGTGGAAGATCGCCCAAGGCACAGACAGAGCCCACTGGATCCAGAACGGTAATAATGCGATAAGGATGAAGATTAACTCACCTGCATACATGTTACCGAAAAGTCGTAGAGCCAATGAAACTGGACGTGCAAGGAATGTTACCAATTCAAGAATTAAGTTCACTGGAATCAGTAACGCTTTTGCAACTGGGTTACTTGGATTAAATGGGTTAAGTGCCAATTCGCCAACGAAACCACCAATCCCTTTTTCACGGATACTGTAGAACAAGATGAGTACGAATACAGATAAAGACATACCTAAGGTAATGTTTGGATCTGTAGAAGGTACAACCTTGAAGTAAACGTGATGAGGATCCATACCAAATACGTTAGAGCCAATAATTCCTGCAAGATGCGGAATGAAATCTACTGGAAGTAAATCCATCGCATTCATCAGGAAAATCCACACAAAAATCGTGAGGGCTAAAGGTGCAATCAAACGTGATTTGCCATGGAAAGTGTCGCGAACACTTGAGTCCACAAACTCAATGATCATTTCAATTGCAGACTGGAACTTGGTCGGAACACCAGAGTTTGCAGCTTTCGCCACACACCAGAATAACAAACAGAAAATCACACCAAGAGTGATAGACCAACCCATTGAATCCAAGTGAATAGCAGTGAACCCCATCTGTTGAGCTTCAGCACCAGTCTCGGCCAATTTCCATGTCCCGTCTGGCATTTTGCCATAGGTCATATTGGTCAAGTGATGCTTGATATACTCGGTCGAAGTAAGGGCATGTTCTTCAGCAGCCATAAATCACACCTGGTCAATGTCAAATACAAATAGAGTAAGCGAATATCGCATGCTGCGTGATATCTCGCTTATCTCCAAAAAAACTTTTCAATTTAGCTGCGCTTAAACTCGTTTTTGTAGACGTGACACCCAAAAAGGAGCGACCCACGACATGGTTTGAACGAGGATAAAACCACAAAACAACGCCCCCGGAGATAACGGTTGGACATTGCTTAAAATTAAAATAAATCCGACGATCACAATCGTAAACTTGCCCATCATCCCCTGATACATATTTGCAAGTACCTGTTTGGATGCTCTCGCTCCTGCAGCTCGAAACGACTGCCATGAAAAATAACAACTTGCGAGCCAGCAAACACCCGCACCAAGTGCGGCACTTAAAGCTGCCGTTGCATCTTTCAAAACCCACGCCAACAAGGCTGACACAGGAATCATAAATGCTTGCAAGATGACTAATGCTTTCGCTAATCGTCGATCAATCAAGCGACTAGTTCGGCTCATTATTTATTCACTCACAGCATAAATGCTTGACAAGTTTAACTGATGATCGTTTTTAATCGCAGGCATTATAGAGTTACACCCCTGAACATGCAATCATTTCCCGACCTAAGTCGAGTTTTTTTCAATACGATAACGGTCTAGCTGTTGCTTAAATATTGATTATTTTCACTTCATTGGCGTGCAGTTAATACACAATTTTTGACTTGTTGCGCCAAGTCTGACCATGCAGAAATGAAGTTATTTTCTGCTGTTAAACTTTCGTCAACCGCCTGAAACACAATAGGTTGAAGTTTTTGATACTGATTGGCACTGGCATGGGCTTCTGCCAGTAAGCACATTTTCTTTTGCCCACGATGATCGTTCAAATATTTGATTTGTGCCAAGGTTGGCGCAATATGTGGATCATCAGTCATTGATCCAGCAAGCTTCAAATGTAATGGATGTTCCAAATACTGATAAGCATCGTGATACGCCCAATACGGCCGCGCTGCACCTTGGCTTTGGAATTTCTGTGCTGTGCTAAACATCTGCTTGGCAAATGCTTGTGCATTGTGCCAATACTTATCGCGATATTGAGGTTGCTGCTGTGAACGCAAGGCTGCAATAAAGAATCCGATACGCACCGCATTGTTTGGATCTAACCACACATGGGTATCGACTGTATTGGCTAAAGGTGCACCTCGGGTACTGCGTTGTGGCAACGTTTTGACCAAGCCAGAAGACAAAATAGAAACCGCTTTAGGATTATTATGCAGCAATTTATCTAGTGGTGCTTCATGGGCTTTACCGAGCCAAATCACCAATCCAGCGTCTTGTATTGCCTTGCGATGTGCGGGTGTTAAAGACACATCATGCCCAGTTTGGTTTTCCAAGAGTAAAACTGGTCGCTCCACCCCTTTTGTGACTTCTTGTGCAATCAAATATAACGGATGCGTTGAAACAACAAGACTTTGAGTCCACCCCACAGTACTTAGAATGGACAGTAAACAAAAAGCAAATAGACGAGACATGATTACACAGCACTAAACTTTATCTAGTGTTATAATATAACAACTCAACAAAAATACCTACGTCTAATCGTAACTTAAAGCCGTTCATGTTAAAATTTAATGTCAATTCTTTTATTTCAAGCCCGAACTGAGGTTGCTATGAGCTTATGTTCGCATGAACACCACAATGCATTACATGGCGTACATGATCATCATAATGTCGCAACACGCCTTGCTGAAGCAGAAAGTCTCTGTGCAGCCACTGGAGCGCGCTTAACTCCACTTCGTAAAGAAGTGCTCGAACTGATTTTGACTGCACATGGTCCAATGGGAGCTTATGATTTACTCGCCAAGATTAAAAGTGAATCAGATCGTCCTGCTGCACCACCGACCGTTTATCGCACGCTTGATTTCTTATTAGAAAAGGGACTCATTCATCGGCTGACTTCGATTAATGCCTATATTCCCTGCTGCCATCCCCGCGAAGGTCACCAAGCCGCATTTTTAATTTGCACAGAATGTCATATTGTGAAAGAAGCATCTTCCGAAGGTCTATTACAACAATTAGATGCGCTTGCCACTTCTGATCATTTCACTGCACAACACAGCATTATTGAGATTTCTGGAAAATGTCAGAATTGCAGCCAAGCGAATTAAGCACTCCTGTACTAATTGCTTTAGAGCAAATTAGCGTCCGTATCGACGACCGTGACATTCTGAAACAGATTGATTTTTCGATTCACGAACAAGAAATTGTTACCTTAATTGGCCCCAATGGTGCAGGGAAATCAACCCTGATCAAAGTGCTATTGGGCATTTTAAGACCCAATGCTGGACAAATACTATCGTCACGTAAACTTAAATTTTCTTATGTACCACAGAAGTTTAACCCATCGCACAGCCTACCCTTACGTGTGAAGGACTTACTCGATTTAGAGTCCTGCCCTGCTGCAATTAAACAAGAAATTATTCAAGATACAGGCATTGCCAAACTGCAAGATTCTAAAGTGCAACAACTGTCTGGTGGCGAACGACAACGTGTGTTATTGGCACGGGCCTTACTGCGCCAGCCTGACCTTTTAGTCCTCGACGAGCCCATGCAAGGACTTGATATTCAGTCTGAAGCAGAACTGTATGATTACGTCCGCAGCCTGCCTGAAAAATATCGTTGTGCGGTATTGATGGTGTCGCATGATTTACAGTGGGTGATGCAAGGTACGCAGCGCGTGGTCTGCTTGAATAAACATATTTGCTGTAGCGGTTTACCTGAAAATATTCAACAGCATCCAGAATACCAAGCCATTTTTGGCACCAACCGTGTGTTCTATCAACACCATCATGATCATTGTGCTCATGGCGATAGTGCCACAGCCTGCCAACATGATCCTCGCCCTCATATTCACCCTGAACCGGAAGCCTAATAGATGTTGGAATGGTTAGATCTGCTATTACCTGCTTGGACCATGGGGACATTATTGGTGTTTTTAACCGCACCTTTGGGCTGTTTGATGCTTTGGCGTCGTATGTCATTCTTTGCCGACACCATGGCACATGGCACTTTATTGGGCGTGGCGATTGCGGGTGCCCTCAGTTTACCGTTTTGGGTCGGTGTCACTTTACTGGCATTTATGTTGGTCGCTATTTTGTGGGTACTGCATGATCCACGCTTACCCAATGATGCCTTGCTAGCCCTCTGTTCAGCCACCTTACTGTGCGCAGGCTTAATGTTGATTCAACATTTACCAAGTTTAAGACCTGAATTACTCAGTTATTTATTTGGTGACTTGCTCACGATTGCTTGGTCAGATTTACCTATGTTTGCGATTGTGATTGCACTGGCACTGGCAGTACTGTTCAAATATTGGAAAGCCCAAATCCAAATTGCGATTGATCCCGATATTGCAATCAGTGAAGGCGTGAATGCCAAATGGCAACGTTTAGTATTTATGCTACTGCTTGCTGTATTTACCGTTTTGGCGTTACGCGCGGTTGGCTCTTTATTGATGGGGGCACTGCTGGTCATTCCTGCATTAACCGCGCGCTTACTTGCACATTCCCCTAAACAAATGGTGGTTTGGGCCTTTGTGATGGCGCAGTTTGGTGTGAGTGTGGGTTTATGGTCAAGTGCTGCGCTCAATACCCCAACAGGTCTCAGCATTGTGCTGTGTATGGCATTGGTTTTTGCGCTGGTTTTTGCAGTTCAGAAAGTCAGAAAAATGGCTTAATCCATCATCTTTCATGAATCACCTTGATCACTCTCTGCTATTGATGCACCAAACTTAAAAGTCCCGCAGCACAACTAAATAGCACAGCAAAAGTACGATTCATGTATTTTTGCTGTTTTGGAGATTTCAACAGTTTCAACACCTTTGCCGCTAAACCTGTATAGCCCGCCATCACAATCAAGTCGATACTGATCATGGTCACGGCCATCATTACATACTGAATCCACTGTGGCTTAGACAAGTCTAAGAACTGGGGCAATACCGCCAATAAAAATACAATTGCCTTTGGGTTGCTCATATTGACCAAGAAACCATAACCCACCAGTTTGGGAATCGACTTTGTTGCTTGTCGTTCTTGTTCAATTTCAATGGACTGTACTGGTGCTTTCCACTGCAAATAAGCCAAATACAATAAGTAGCCCACACCAAACCACTTCACCAACAGAAAAGCCCAAGGCGTTGTGGCAAAAAGCACCCCTACCCCAGCGGCAACAATCCCAATTTGCACCAACAGCGCCAGTTGCAAACCAATCGCATTCCAGTAACCGCGACGAAATCCATAGTTTAAGCCACTCGACATCGAGGCAATTGCCCCTGCTCCAGGTGAAACACTAATCACCCAACATGCCAACATAAACGCCATCCAAACTTGAAAAGACATCGTCACACCACCTCAGAAAGACAGGTCATTATATGACTTTTCACACATTAAATGTGCTGAGAAATTATCACCCAAGAATAATACAGTTTAGGCTATTCAGTCCCGCATTGATCAGGCACAATAAATCCAGCCACACATTGAATAAAAATCAAAGGAGCTATAAATGACCGCCCAATCCGTAATTTTACCCTTACCTTCAGATCATGCCCGCTTTATCGTATTACGCTTAAAAGATTTAACTGTACCTGAACTGAAAGAAAAGATTGAAGATTTACTGGACACGCGAGATCGTTTAATTACCCAACACCCAAATGCAGAAATTAAGACCGCGATTGCCTTTGGGCCTGAACTTTGGGCAAAACTTTATGCGCAATCACCTGAGGGATTTAAGCAACTTGACCCAATTCAGGGTGCTTTTGAAATGCCCGCTGTACCTGCGGATGTGCTGATTCACATTGCCTCACAACGTAGTGATATTTGTTTTACTTTAAGCCAAGCTTTCTTCGACGGGATTCAAGATAAAGTCGAGGTTTTGGATGAACGTGTTTGTTTTCGCTATTTTGATGGGCGAGATTTAACAGGCTTTATTGATGGCACTGAGAACCCACAATTTCCTGATGATCGTGCAGAAACAGCACTTTTAGCAGAAGATACAGGTATTTTTGCAGATGGTTCTTTTGTATTTGCACAGCGCTATATACATGATTTAGATAAATGGAAACGTCTAAAAGTCGATGCACAAGAAAATGTCATGGGCCGTTCGAAACTAGAAAGCATTGAAATGGATGATGACGTCAAACCCGAAAATGCCCACATTGCACGTGTCGTGATTGAAGATGATAAAGGTGAAGAAATGGAAATTTTGCGCCATTCTTTACCTTATGGCGATGGTAAAGGTGAGCAAGGTCTGTTCTTTATTGCTTATACCAAAAACCTTGCCATCATTGATAACATGTTAGAGCACATGTTTGGCACAACTGGTGATGGCATTCATGACCGCCTATTGCATTTTGTGACCGCAGTAGATGGTGCTTACTTCTTTGCTCCGAGCGAGGAGTTATTGGAAGAGGTTTTGGAGGATTAACTAAAAAATCATGAATAAGCAGCTTATTTCTGCTTCTTATTCAAAAGCTAATATCATTTTTGATTATATTTTTTAAATAAAATATAAGTAAACACTGATTTTAAAATAAAAATTTTATTACATTTAAATACTTATCTTAACCCGAATCCTGTTTAAGCCAAAGATTCCATAATTTGAATTTTCGGCTTATTTCGATGGGTTAATTGATATGCGCATAACGATGCGTAAATCCCACTTAGAAATCCATGAATACTACGTGCCTTACTCGTCACTAAATTGTATTGGCCTTTCAATAAGCTGAATAACGTTTCTATTTTATTACGCTGTTTTAAGTGATATTCATCTGATGCACAGAGTTGAACAGACTGCATATTCTTTCGATGATAGGTAATCAAATCAATACCTTGACTTTTCAATCTGCTTTTTAATTCTTGGCTAATATAGCCACGATCCGCATAAAGCCTTGCTTCTAAGCCTTCAACTAAATGCTCAACCATTTTTATGTCAGCCACATGTCCATTAGATAAAGCAGAACATGCTATTTCACCCAATTGATTCATCGCGATATGTAATTTACAACCATAAAACCAGCCCATCGAGCTTTTACCACGTGATGCAATTTTGGCTAATGATTTATGGCGTTGAATCCGTTGATTTTTACAGACCGGTAGAGTGGTTGAATCAACCCATAAATATTGGCTGCGTTGGTCTTTCATTAAGGCGACATGTAATGCATGTAGTGCCAATTGATGCATATTGATGAGGTGAATCATCCGTTGGTAGCAGGGTAAGCTTTTAAATAAATGATTTTTATCCTGTTTCAACCATGAAAAGAATGCTTTGAAATTGTTGATATGAGAACACTTATACCAAATGGCGATAAAATTGATTTCTGAGAGGCTCAATTGAGCTGGGCGAATTCTTACGGAGTGACGACTTTGTTTGAGAAATTTCCAATAAGTTGCTTCAAATTTAAGAAAGAAATCATCAATTACGCAGAATAATTCGGTACTATTGAACATTAGGACTAGAGCTTTAGGTTTGGTGTGGTAACTCAACTGATGGCTCTAGTTCCTTTATTTTTCAAGTCAATTTCTTATCCGCGATTCGGGTTATCTTAACCAAAGAGAATTTATAACTAATAATGTAAGTACAATTAATCTCACACTAGTATTAGAAAAGCCTCTGAGTCAATTGACTTCTTTAAAATAAACTTTTTTACCATCCGAACACACTCCATAAAAAATTCCATAAAAGTTATCTTTTACAGATAAGTTATTCAAATAACTATTGCATTCCAAAACTAAATCTCCAGCAATTTTCTTAAAAACTATTTTTTGCTTTTGATAATATGGAGCACCTTCATAATTATCATCTAAATAATATAATCCTGATTTAAAGTTCTTTGATTCAGCTTGTTTAGTTGCATATCCATTCTTTATAAAATCAATCCCACCTAAGGCTAAGTTAATTTTATCAATATTTAAATTCAACTCATTATTATTTTTATCCACTTTAGCTTCTGCCCATCCAACTTGAACATCTTCACTATAAACATTTTTATAATATAAAGTAAAATTACCATTATTATCTTTTATGTAAAATTCATCATATGCAGGATCAAGTCTTTTAAATAAATAATCATCTACTTTTTTTGTAGGTGTAAAATTCTTACATTTTCCTGACTTTTCACAGATTCGATATGAAAAATAAAGTTTTGTACTACTTGACTTATATTGAACCGCCTCTGTTGTACATGCATACATCAAACTAATTACAAATAAAAGAAATAATCTATTCATCATTGCATAATCTCTATGTGCATGGCACCTTCACCTGGTACATCTGCTGAAATAAAACCTGAAATAATTCCATCTTTTAAAGCTTTCTGACAAACTGCTTTAAATTTTTTTCCTACACTATTCAAAGTATTGCCTGTCCCAAAACCATTACTGTTCGTACCTAAATCAATGATATTATTTTTTCTATATTTCTCTTCTGAAACGCAATGTTTATAAATTTTTACCCCTTTATTTTAAAATCCAAAGTTTTCACTTAATTTATTATCTATAGTTTTGTTTAGTTATAAATTTTAAATATAGTTAACAATAATCGATTACCATCTAATACCTGACCTTATCGATTATATAAAATCAGGCATCAACACTATTACTCACAATCAGATAAATCAAATCCTCTTTTCCCTGCATGCATTCCTTGAATTTCTCCATGCACAACATCAAAAAATAAAATATTATTTTTCTGAAAATTATCGGTAACTATGTAGGTATAATCATCTTGAGAATCCCCAGCACCCTCACTTTTCATTTTTTTAATTTTATATCCTTCATAACTCTTATATATATCTTTCGTATTCATACCATTACGAATTTTTTTTGATGTATATATACTTTTATTTTCATTTTTAATTAATATTTCAACTAACTTCTGTTTATTAAAAGTATATGAAATACCATTATCAAAATCCAAAAAAGCTGTACAGCTTCCTATTTCATTTTTTTCAACACCTTTTGATGAAAAATTTAAATCTGAATATTCATTACCAAGAATATAAGACTTTCCTTCAAAATTTATTGAGTTAAAATCCAAGTAATTTTTTTGTCAGAAATAGCTTTGGAATAGCCACACGCACTCAAAGCTATTGAAAATAAAATAAATATAAATCTCATATCATTCATCCTTATTAAATGTCAATGATAAACCCTGTAAATGAAGATGATTATTATGTCTTGGGTTAGTCCATTCGCTACACCTAGGGAGTATAATGCTACCAAAGTTAAGCATAGCAATTGCGAAAAAATTATTCATAATACATATTTCAAAAAATTTATATTTAAAAGGATGTTCTCATGAACATCCTTCTTGATACTTCAATTTATCAAGTGTTCCATATGTAACCTCTGCTACCCTATTCTCAACAATATAAAATTTAACACCATTATTATTGTCAAATTGGTGCTGCAAATAGTATGTATTTTCATCATATGCACTTTTCACAAAACTTAAGTCTTTAACCTTAGATTTTAAATCTTCAACAGAAAGCCCCTTAAATGCAGATTTTTGATATGAAGCAGTAGAAAGCTTATTATCAAAGACCAAATAGCTAATATTTTCATCCTTATTTTCTGCGTACAAACAATTATCGATAATTTCTGTATCATCCACTTGCTTTACAAGACCCTCTTTTTCCAACTTAATGTAATCTTCACCAATATCCATATTTTTAAATTCAGACAATAAACTATTTAATAAATAATTATTATCAACTATTTTTGTTTCTTCTTTGACATTACATGCTATCAAGATAAAAAATAAAGGGAAAATACATAGTTTATACATTATTAAATATCCTCAATTTTAGGCAAGCATGCGCCAATATGTAAATGGTGGTAATGATTTTTTGCATAGCTTGTGCCTGATATTTTGGGTTTCTTACTATAACCATCCTGAGTATAAAACACTGTAAAACCAAACTTTCTTAACTCACGAACTAGAGTAATATTCCGTTGTTCATCATAATCATTATTTTGTGTCCAAATTGCGTTCGTTCTATGTGCATTCTTTTTTCCTATGTATCTAAAATCACATGCTTCACCATTACGATGTGTAACACTTGGTGCCTGTGAACTACCATCAATAAGGCTTCCTCCTGAACTTGGGTATTCCTCATAACCAAGACTCATGAATGTACCAAGAACTCCTGACATGGTAATACCATTTAAATAAAATCTAATATTCCCTCCTGTCATAAACCATTTATATCCAATATTTCCACTCTTATAAGAACCATGTTTTGTAAAATCAATGAGATAACAACTTCCAGAGATAACCTCGTTTCCTGCTTTACGCATAGGCGCTTTAACAAATTTAGATTTCCCTAAATTATGAGTCTTACCATTCTGGTCATAATAAATGAACTCAGCAAAACCAGTTGCAGCTTTATTCTCTCTTTTGATTTTTCCATCATGATAAATATGATATCGAGTCGTATCACTTGTTGGCGGTGATTGATTACTTACCGTTGTTAATGGCTTCCCCCCATTTTCAGTATACGTATTATTTTGCTTCGTTTGAGTTTTCTTATCTGCCTCAGTTTTTGCTTTTTCTGCTTCTTCTTTTGCTTTCTTTTCCTGAGCTTCTTTCTGCTGTTGTTGCTTTTTTAGATCTTCGGCCTGCTTACGCTTTGCATCTGCAACTTCATATAGTTTCGATGCCTGAACAGCGCTACCATTTACGGTAAAGGGCGTAGTTGAACTTGATTTTTCAACACGACTTAAAACTAAACTTTTTCCTTTTATGCCAAAGCCAAAAACAAAACCCGTTAACATTCGCACATTTATTACACCGCGATTATTTGTTCTTTTCGGTATTTCTCGGCCTCGATAAAAGAGACTAAACAATGTATTTGGGACAATTTTATCATCTTGAGTTACTGAAATATTAAAAGAATGTACAGGAAGCTTCACTTTAACTGTTTTATTTTTCAATGCGGCGCTAACTTGAAAATGATGAATTACCTGTTTCTGTCCATCACCTTCTACTGAAACCTCAATATCTTGTCCTTCCTCCGCATTAATCCCTTGCTTAATCCCACGACTATCAGCTGTATGCTTTTTAATATTACCTTTATAGGTAAGAAAAAAATTCATATTAGAGATTGCTTTACCGGAATCGCCTTCGACTATTTCAATATTAAAATTTACATCTTTAGATGCAGGAGTTACATTTGCCTCTTGAGATGTCGAGGATTGTCCCTGTTCATTTCTTACTTCTTGAGGTGTTTTATTAACCTGAGGTCTCGGTTGAGGCGTACTATCTGTCTCTAAACTTGCTGAATGACTTGTAACTTTGAAATCACTTAAAGTTGCTTTCTGTTTTTCATTTGCTTTTTGAATAATAATATTTGACTCTTTTCCATCAGCAACAATTTTTATTTCTGTATTTGGATGTCGAACAATAACAGGAAGGTTACCATTCTCATCACTCTTAACCTTTATTTTTGTCTCACCCGAGAAACTCTTCCCAATATAATTAGAAACAACCACAACCTCTTTATTCTTCAAGATATTTTTATCTACATCTTTTAAACCAATATAAATTTTCCTATTACAACACTGTTCTAAATCAAATCCACCAAAATCCTCAATATACTTTTTAATATGGGTTTTATTACCATCTATTTGCTTTTGTCCCTTAAATTTTGGAATTCCTAAAAAAGCACCCAAACCTCCTATTCCAACAAGATGCATTCCTGCAATTGCACCAGATTCTGTAATTTCTACACCTTGAATTGTTCTACCGAAATGCTCATTAAAATTATTATTTCTAAGTTGATTACATAAATATTTGATCCACTCCTTAATGATTTCATATTGTGTTTCCGGGCTTTTCAGGAAGTCTTTTTTTGAACTGATATTCCTTTTACCAGACCACTTACCTACCCAGTTATTAGAATTAAATTGTTTTTGCCAGTTTGTGCGTAAAGACGAGTTTTTATCTGCATTCTTGATGTCAGCATAAGAAATACCTTGATCCCCTAAATAATAACCTAAATCATATAAAGCCTCTTCCCCCCATTGGAACAACCCCATAAAACCACTTTCGTTTATAATACTAGCTGATTCTATATTAACTGGATGGTTTAGAGGCAATTGTAAATTTGATGAAGACTCCTTAAAGCTAACAGCCTCAATAAAACCAGCTAAATTAGTCTCAAAACTTTTACTTGATTTTTTAAAGTTAATTGTCTTTTTCATAATCAATTCTCTTTATACCAATCACCTACTTTATAAGAACTCATACTAACTTCAGTATTATTCTTTAAATAACTATTTAATACAGTTTTGGCTTCGCCATAATCTCCATTTCTTGCACAACTTAACTCTACCCGAGAACTCTCTTCTTCTTTCTGTGGAGCAGTTACTTTTCTAAAGTATGAAAATGCATTTTTATCATTATATGCAATCCATATTTCATCTCTATCTTCTTTATAATAAGCTCGATAGATATAATAGTTATTCTTATTATATAAAACCTTGATACAACTCCCTGTTGACATCCATTGATTGTTTTTTGGTTTTAAATTTAATTGACTTAATAATTTTAAACGATTTTGACTAGTATTACTCTTTCCGTAATCCCATATATGTTCACATTCTACTTCACCCAATTTTTTAATAGGTACAATTGACTTTTCTTTCCAATATTTCATACATTCTTTGGCACTCTCTGCATGTAAATTTATACTATTTAGCAAAATACATGCACCAATCATTATATTTACAGTTTTCATTATTAAATTAATCCTTAAGTCCAAAACTTTCAAAATCTACTTTTAAATCTGTATCTTCAATATATTCATCACTATTGTGCTCATGGTTATGACCATCATCACCACCGCAACAGGCCTCATCTGAACCATGACCTTGCCCTTCCGTGATCACTTCTTCAACCAGTTGTAGCTTATCTGAACTGTCATCATTCTTACCGAGTAAAAGAATTTCGACGCTATCTGGGTTATCACTAAAGATCCGCCCCGTCCTTGCGAACTGATCAAGAAAACCAATGTATTCTGTTTTCTTAGCATGATTAATAACTTTATATTTAAATCCTTCTTTCAATAAACCAGCAT
Organism: Acinetobacter tibetensis; assembly: GCF_023824315.1. Classification (NCBI taxonomy): domain Bacteria; kingdom Pseudomonadati; phylum Pseudomonadota; class Gammaproteobacteria; order Moraxellales; family Moraxellaceae; genus Acinetobacter; species Acinetobacter tibetensis. The sequence goes on from NZ_CP098732.1 coordinate 3,217,751, forward strand.
TAACCAACTCGCTAAAATCAAACCGACGACTAAAGACTCCGCTCTCAGGCATTTTCGGTAACTCAGCATTTACTGTTGCCCCACTCGTAAACAAATGCTGCCCAGCTTTACTCTCAAACTTACCGCCTGTTGTTGAAAATACGCCGTCAGCATTAATCTTGATTTGAGAACCACCTGCAGTAAGTAGAATTTCTTTAGCGCTGGTGATTTCAATCTTATCTTCGGTAGAGATCAGCTTAATGACCTTCTTGGCGATTGCTTCAATTGCATCATCCTGTGCCTGTAACTCCAATTTTCCTTTTGCTGCATAAGCTTTCAAGCCCTTTTGTGCGGCAAACAAGCTGATTTTGTCTTGCGCATGTCCAATAATATTTTTCTGAGCACTCAGGTTAATTGAACCACTGGCACTCTCCGCAATATCCTGCGAAGCTTGCAAAATAATGTTTTCAGGTGTTGTTAAAGCAATCCCGTTAGGTGATGCCAATAACATCAATGCCTGTCTAAAAATCTTGCCTTGTTCTTGCTGCTTTGCATCAGAACTACTTTCTAGACCTTGGGTATATCCCTCCATAAAGCCTTGCAAAGAATCCAATGCTTTGGATGGTGTAACTTCTAATTTATTTCCTTTATGAAAAGTTCCACACGCACTCATCAAGTCAAAATCTTGAATATCAACATTGGCTAAAACTTTTCCAACTTCCTGGATACTCTCAAAAGGGTTTTGCTGAATTCGATCCTTGATACTTGCCAGTTTACCTTTAACCAGATCAGCTCCATGTTCTTCAACATTTTCAATAAATGCTTTTAAATTTTCAGCAGCATCTTTGGCATCACTAAAGAATGTATTGAACTCCTCTACAACGGTTTTGGTATCTCCCCCTAATGCCCCAATGTCTGCAATAAAACCGCCACAATCTTTTAATGCATGAATTGGATCTTTATTCATACTTTCTTTGAACAGATTTAATGTGCTTTCTAGCGCTTGCCCTGTGGTTTTTAACTCGAGTGATTGAATAAACTTCGGCAACCGATGAATCACATTCAAGGCATCCGTTTGCTGTTTCACCGCAATTTCGCTCAGTACATTCATACTGTCATAGCCCTGTGAAAGCAAAGACTGCGCTTGGGCTGCTTCTAGGTGGTCAGCAATCGCTTGCTCTTGTGCATAAGTACTAATCAGCATACCTTTACCAGCACGCACCGCTCCCCAAGCATCAGTTCTGAGTTCAAACCCCTCCCCACGACCACTGCTTTGCTCAGTTTCTTTAGGATGACTGAGATTACCCAAATTCAGCTGGGTTGCAGCATGACTGCTTTGCAACTGGGCACTGATCTGACCCGTCGTATCATCAAAACGCAACTGATTAAACCCGCTTCCATCCACTTCTTGAGAACGTATTCCACTCAATTTCTTCGTTGAGGGTAATTGTCCCTTTATATCAAAACGTGTTGGATAACGTTCAGCTTCATGGATACGCCCAGTGACAAAAGGTCGGTCAACGCTGCCATCAAAGAAATCAATCACCACCAATTCACCCACACGTGGCAGAAAACGAACACCATAGCCTTCACCTGCCCATGGCGTTAAAACATCCACCCATGCTGAATCCGTGTCATTTTGATTACTACCTGCACCTTCGTCATGCTGATGATCGGAAGATTGCGTAAAGAGAAAACGAACTTTGATACGCCCCCATTCGTCCACATAAATTTTCTCGCCTTCAGGCCCCACTACACGAGCATGCTGCGGGTAGGCAACGGGGCGATGTTTTAGGGGATGATATTCAGGTAGAATTCTTATTTGTCGACGCACAAGCGTAAGTTCATTGCCTTGACGCTCTTCAGATGACCTTCCAAGAAAATGATGAGGTTCCAGTAAATGTTGCAATTGATTTTGTAATTCAACGGGCAAATTGTTTTGGTTATAAAACTGCTTTTCGTAAATCAAAAACTGCTTATCAGCACCATTGTGTTGGTCGATTTCGGGATGTCCTTGCAATTCAAACCAATATCCCACTTGCGCATCACGCACACTAGTCTGCGCTTTAAAATATTTGGCGCAAGCAGCTTGATACTGCCCCAGATTCGCATTGAGTTTTTCTAATTGTTGTGTCCCTGATGCTGTGGTCTGATCGGCGCCTGTCAGGTCTGAAATCCAAGCAGGCGTAATTGACCACGCCTGTTCCAAACTGAGGCTTTCATTGGCATAACTTTCACTCTGCTGATGGCTGCTCAACAATGAGCCACTCCCATCATCCTGTTGCAAAGTATCCGCTTGCCAACGTTGAACCGAACTGGCAGTCGACTGTAATTGTCGATGTGCCACCAAACTGGTCATACTATCAAAACGCTCGGTGGCATGACTGCGATGAAAACGGATAATGCCTCGATTCAAAGCAGTAAATTGCAACTGATCATCTATCAATCTTAACTTTTGTGGTTGAATCGCTTGCAAAGCATGACTGACTATCAGACTGGTTTCATCGACCAGCCAATTGATACCTTCACTACGCCATAGACGGGTTAGAAAATCATAATCAGTTTCGTTCGCCTGCATCACAAATGGACGAACGTCATAATTTTGAGTTAAACCTGAAAGATCTAGACTAAGGCTAGCATTAAACAGCGCACTTTTTTCTTGCCATTCCTTAAATAGAATTTCACTAATTTCAGGCACGCTTTTATTCATAAATACGCGACTGTTACGTCGTTTATGCCAAAGCGCCGTTGCATCTTGCAACACCAATCGATAAACCGTAAAAGCACCATCGCTTTGTAATTGGCTGGCTTGGGTAACGATGCCTGTGATGCGTGCCAACTGCCCCATATCGGTCACTTGATCGACCGCCACTTGGCAACCTATAAATTGCTTTAAGGCCAGATGAGCATTGGTCGATAAACAGATTAATTCGAGTTCTAAGCCAACATTGAGCGCATGTTTCCCCTCAATACGCTGTAGAAAGACCTGTGTATTCAGCTCCGCATTGGAGAATTGGACGTGAATAGCCCTTTTCAGTGTCGTTAGACCAAATTGATCTAAAACACGATAGATATGATTCAACATAGTTGTAATTCGTTATTAAAAGTTATACGTATATTAAGCGCGACATTCTAATGAACCGCTCAAATCAACGTCTAGCTCTTTTTGTAGTATTTTTATTCCATGTTCATACATACGGTCGAGAAATGTTTTAGGCTCAACGCTTATCCATAAAAAAAAGAGGCTTACGCCTCTTTTTTATAAAAATCTTTTGATTGGGTTAAAAGGTAATCCGACGATATTGACGGTATTCTGGTTTCCAGAAATTAGCTTCAATCGCTTCATGCAATAATTCATCGCTGACCATCGGTGCAACACCTGCGTCCATGGCTGCTTTTGCCACTTTAAATGCAATGATTTTAGAAACTTTTTGAATGTCATTGATATCTGGCAGTAAATCTGCATCGGGATTACTGAGTTTTGGTGAACAGTCTGCCAAGGCATTGCTTGATGCCATGAGCATACTGTCCGTTACACGAGTTGCGCCTGAAGCCACCACGCCCAAACCAATCCCCGGGAAGATATACGAGTTATTACATTGTGAAATCTGATAAATTTTGCCTTGATAATTCACTGGCGCAAATGGACTACCTGTGGCAATTAATGCACGTCCTTCAGTCCACTGCACAATATCCGCAGGTACCGCTTCCACACGCGAGGTTGGATTCGACAATGGCAAGATAATCGGCGATTCGCAATTACTGGCTAAAGTCTTAATCACTTCTTCAGTAAATAGCCCTGGTTGACCCGAAACACCAATCAATACCGTCGGTTTGGCCTGCTTAACCACATCCAATAAAGAAATATGTTCTTCGGCATTACCCCAAGTCGCAATCACTTCAGGTTTTTGCGCCAATTTACGTTGGAAATCAAGTAAATTAGGCTGATTTTCAGTGATCAAACCAAAGCGATCTACCATAAAGACACGTGCACGTGCTTCCGCTTCAGTTAAACCTTCTGCCACCATTTGCGCCACGATTTGCTCTGCAATACCACAGCCCGCCGAACCTGCACCCAAAAAGGTAATAATTTGATCTTTAAGTTGCTTGCCTGCCGCACGCGATGCCGCAATCAAACTGCCCACAGAAACCGCTGCGGTGCCTTGAATATCATCATTAAAGCAACAAACTTGATCACGATATTTATTCAATAAAGGCATCGCATTATTTTGCGCGAAATCTTCAAACTGAATCAGTGCTTTCGGCCAACGACGTTTAATCGCTGCCATCACTTCATCCACAAAGCTATAATACTCTTCACCACTGATTCGTGGCTGACTCCAACCCATATAGATTGGATCATTCAGTAATTGCTGATTGTTGGTGCCCACGTCAAGGGTAATTGGCAAAGTATACGCTGGGCTAATCCCGCCACATGCGGTGTAGAGGGAAAGCTTACCGATCGGGATACCCATACCACCAATCCCTTGGTCACCCAGACCTAAAATGCGCTCGCCATCCGTGATTACAATCACTTTGACATTCTTTTTATTTACATTATGCAAAATGTCATCGATATGCGCACGGTCAGGGTATGAAATAAAAATCCCACGATGACGGCGATAGATATCTGAAAAACGCTGACACGCCTCACCCACAGTCGGTGTATAAATAATTGGCATCATCTCACTTAGATGATTTTCAATCAGGTGATAAAACAAAGTCTCATTGGTGTCTTGAATATTGCGCAGGTAAATATGCTTATTTATCTCATCATTGAAAGCGCAGTATTGTTGGTATGAGCGCTGACTTTGCTCTTCAATCGACTCAATCACATGTGGAACCAAGCCATGTAAATTAAAGCGAGTGCGTTCTTCTTCTGTAAAAGCAGAGCCTTTATTTAATAACGGGAGTTCTAACAGGGTATTTCCAGCGTACGGGATGTATAAAGGGTATTTCGTCTTCAATTGTGCAGTTGTCATAACCAGTCTCAGTGCGCGCAATCCTCTCAACAGGATTACTTTACGTCATCAAATTTCCTTCGATTCGGCGTATAGCTTAGCCCTATTTTTTCAGCAACGTATATTTAGATACGTGATAATGGTATTAAAATAATTTCGCTATTAAATGAAGCTCTATTTATTGTTTTTTTATATTTATAAATTAAATCAATCTCAGAAATATTGCTAACATATTCGTAATATAAAGACATTTAAGCAAGTTAACCAGCAAAACCAGAAACACAAATCATCGTTATTTTCTATAATTATATTTTAAACAATTAATTCCATTCAATCTACTAAGTATTTTTTTAAGTGATATTAAAATCAAAAAAAATATCAATAAATCAATATAAAACAAATGCTTAATAAAAATTAAGACTTTTGGCTAATTTCTTCGTGAGTTTTCATCCTTATTTAGGCGGCTGATTAGGTGGCATCTCTACAAATAGTGCAGTCAACTTACGTACCAATGGCAACATCACCAAAACTACAGGATAGGCAATTGCCCACGATATCATCCACGCGGAAAACCAAAGTGATAAAAACGTATCACTCCACCCCAAATTACGTAACATATTAATAAAGGAAATAATGCCACTCATTAAGCAAGAGAGAAAAAAAGGCATCACCCAACCCACGAACCTAGACGGCAATTTTGGAATATTTCCAATGATTTTAGGACGTTCTGTGGTCATCTGTTGACTCCAAGATTATGTATTTATTCACTATGCCATAGTTTCTCAAGCAAGATGCGACACATCTCATAAAAACCAAGCTGAAAATTTAAAGACGAATAAAAAACATTCTATAGAAAGGACTCACCTTATAGTCCGAAATTTGCTATATTTGCTGTTTTCTGCGACATTTATTTTCGACTTTATGAACATGGCAATACAAGCGGCGCTCGATCATGCAGTGCAATCCCTTCAAGCGGAAGGCGTACTCCCATCTGACTGGAACAACAACAGCACTTTGACGCGTACCAAAGACCGAAGCCATGGGGATTTCGCATCGAATATCGCCATGATTGGTGCAAAAGCTGCGGGCATAAAACCACGTGATTTGGCAGAAAAAATTCTCGCGGCACTGCCTGAAGTGGCTGACATCAGCAAAGCAGAAATTGCAGGTCCAGGCTTCATTAACTTTTTCTTAAATGCCGATCAGCGTTTTACTGTACTCGATCAAATTCAAGCACAAAACACACAATTTGGTCGTACCCAAGTCAATGCAGAAAAACGCATCCAAGTTGAGTTTGTCTCAGCCAACCCAACGTCTAGCCTACATGTGGGGCATGGTCGCGGTGCAGCTTACGGTATGACGGTTGCGAACCTGCTTGAAGCCACAGGTGCAAAAGTTGATCGTGAATATTATGTCAATGACGCAGGTCGTCAGATGGATATTTTGGCAACATCAACTTATTTACGTTATTTAGAGCTGACTGGTCAGGAACTGGTGTTCCCTAAAAATGCCTATCAAGGTGACTACGTTAAGGAAATTGCGCAAAGCATTATTGAAAAAGACGGCGATGCTTATGTTCACCCTGTGGCAGACGTCTACAAAGATGTACCTGAAGATGTGCAATATGCTGAAGAACTCGATGCTGAAGGCAACAAAGTTGTGCTTTCTGGCGACAAAGAAAAACATATCGATGGTTTGATTTTTAATTCACAACAATTGACGGGCAAAGGCTATCGCGTTTTCCATCAAGCGGCATTGAAAGCGATCTTGGATGACATCAAAGATGATCTAGGTGAGTTTGGTGTGACCTTTAATCACTGGTTCAGTGAAGCCTCTTTAACTGAAAAGATTGATGAAGCACTGCAAACCCTTGACCAACGTGGGTTCCTCTACGAAAAAGAGGGCAACATCTGGTTTAAATCGACTGAATTTGGCGATGAAAAAGACCGTGTGGTGAAACGCCGTAATGGTCAAACCACGTATTTTGCATCGGATATTGCTTACCACCTCAACAAATTACAACGCGGTTATACTGACTTGCTGGATATTTGGGGTTCAGACCACCACGGTTATATTTCACGTGTAAAAGCTGCCATTGATGCAATGGGCTATGACTCGAAGAAACTGACTGTCCTTTTAGTTCAGTTCGTGAGCTTATGGCGCAGCGGTGAAATGGTGCAAATGTCTTCTCGTTCAGGTCAGTTCGTGACTTTACGTGACCTGCGTAAAGAAGTCGGCAATGATGCTGCGCGTTTTTATTATGTGATGCGTAAGTCTGAACAACACATTGATTTTGACTTAGACCTTGCAGTTTCACAAAGCAAAGACAATGCGGTGTACTACATTCAATATGCTCATGCCCGTATCTGCCGTATGCGTGAAAAAGCTGCTGCAACAGGTGTCAATTTCAATGCTGAAACTGCCCGCCAATTTGCCAATAAATTGGACTTGGATGCAGAAACAGAAATTCTTGCCAAGCTTGCTGCTTATCCAGAAGTGGTTGCACGTGCTGCCAATGCTTACGAACCACATCAAGTCGGTAACTACTTGAAAGAATTGGCTGCTTTATTCCATGGTTGGTATAATGAGCACAAAGTACTGAATGATGATGCAGAACTTACACAAGCGCGTCTATTGCTTTCAGTAAACGTACAACAAGTATTACGCAATGGTTTAGAATTATTAGGTGTATCTGCACCTGAGACAATGTAATTAACAAAGCAGTGCTTTGTACATCGTCGCAAGACCAAAAGCTATGCTTAAGGTAAGCATGTAAACCCTGATGTATTTCTCGCTTTGTGAAACTTGAGTTTTGCAAAGCGATTCTTTATTTTGATACAACGCCTCTTTCAATTCCTTGAGGCCAAATATTCAAATAAAGAAAAGAATGGATCAGTCCCTCGTATTGATTAGAAGAAAAGAGGTTTCCACGTGTTTGGAAAAACGCAACGCGGTGTTTCAGAACGACCCAATAAACCGAAGAAACCGCTGATTCCAGCGTGGTTAGGTACGCTTGTGGTTATTCTCATCGTACTCAGTTTTGCAGTTGCTTTAATGCTGTGGAAACCGTGGGCACCTGTTCAACCCAAAAACCAAGTCACGTCTGAACACTATCAAGAAGACACCAACAAGGATTATCGTTTTTACGATTTGTTGCCACAACAACAAGTCACCCCGATTCCTGAACAGGCTATTCCTGAAAATAAAGATTCAGGCACTGTGGTGATTGTGGAAGCCCCTCAAGCAGAACAAGCAGCAAGCAGCACCGCCACTGATGCGACAGAAGCTCAAATCAATCCAACACCAGCAGAACGTACACCAAGCTATATTTTACAAGTTCGTAGCTACCCAGATCCTGACAGTGCCGATGCACGTCGTGCTGAAATTATCTTGAATGGATTATCTGCCGATGTGGTGAAAACTGTTGAAGGGGGTAAAACTTGGTATCGTGTGGTATCTGGGCCTTATGACTCACAAGAAGCAGCCGTCATTGCACAACAAACCTTACAGCATAGTGGAATCGACTCTATTGTGGTCAAACGCTAAGCAACAACAAAAAAGATGCTTCGGCATCTTTTTTGTTGTTTGCATGATTATAAAGCCTGCTCTTTACTTTTCGCTCGTGCAAATGCAGGACGCTCAGCAATACGCTGGATAAAGGCTTGGATATGAGGATATTTCCCCTGAGTTCTCGACACTAATGCCTGCAAAGGAAAGCTCATCTGAATATCTGCAAAAGAGAACGTACCCGCAAAATAATCATGGGTGGCCAAATAGCTTTCTAAAAATTGCACATGATCTTTTAAACGCGGTTGAATAAATCCTGCTTTCACTCCCGCGGTAATTTTTTTCGCGACAGGCTTAATCAGAAAAGGAACATGCTGCGGTACATTACTCATCACCAACTGCATCACCAACAGCGGCATTAATGAGCCTTCTGCATAATGCATCCAATAACGGTATTGTTGTTTATTGGCATGATCCTGTGGTTTGAACTGTTGCTGTGCATCATACTGTTCTTGCAAATACTCTAAAATCACAGCAGATTCAGCAATACTTTCCTCTCCATCCGTTAAAACAGGGGCCTTACCCAAAGGATGTACCCGCTTTAATTCAGGTGGTGCAGCAAGCGTTGCTAAACGTCGATAAAACTGAATTTGATAACTCAGATTTAACTCCTCCAAAGCCCATAAAATGCGAAAAGAGCGGGATTGCTCCAAATGATGTAAGGTAATCATGCCCTAGCCTCAATTTACCAATATCGGACAATTGCTTAACCTCAGCAATTCTCCTGAATATAAAAAGCCTGATTACATCAGGCGAGTGTGTATTTCTAAACTACGCAACAAAGTTTTGGTGACAGGGGTCTTTTCACTAATCTCAAGGACTTTCTGTTGCAATGCTTCTGATAAAGGCTGCTGAAAAGATAACCGACGCTCAATCCATTCCTGCCCATCCTTATTGCCATGAAACTCGGCTTCCACGCTAAAATCACCCAAATCAATTTGCTTATGCTGTGCGTACATACGCAGCGTGATCATGGTACATGACACCAAACCTGAACAAATAAAATCGTAGGGAGCTGGCCCCAAATCTTGCCCCCCAAATGAGGCAGGTTTATCGGTGAGAAAATGATGTGTCCCACTTGAGATGTCGCCTAACCAAGGCTCTGACCGCGTTCGAACTTGTGCTTGCGCAATAATACTCATCTTATTGTTCCTTTGTTATTTTGATGCTTTCATTTTGTCTGGGAAAATAGGGGCTTCCAAACGTGGTCCATCATAATCAGGAATATTGCCAAAGCGCTCATCTTGATTGACCCACTGTTCACGTGCTAGCTGCAACTCGTCTTGGGTGCGTCCTACAAAGTTCCACCACAACAAAATTGCAGACTCAAAGGGTTCTCCCCCAAGCAGCAGAATACGCGCACCCTCATGCAATTCCACGGTAATTTCGGTTACACCAGGCTCTAGTGCCAACATGTTGTCATCATTTAATTCATGACCATTGATAACCGCAGTACCTTCCAATGCCAAAAAGCCATATTCAAATTTAGGATTAAGTGACAAACGCGTCGAGGTAGAAACAGAAGCTCTCATATCGACACCCAACAGCTCCGTATGAACTTTTACAGGGGAAACCACCTGCAAGAACTCGCCCACCAACACTGTAAACTCAACTTGATCCTGCTCTAAAGTGGGTAATTCTGGATAATGATCGAAACGCGGCGCCATATTCTGCTTGTCATCAGGTAAAGCAATCCAGAGTTGTGCTGCATGCATATGGGTTTCTGTCGCAGGGGCAACTTCGGTATGAGAAATACCGTATCCAGCAGTCATCAAATTCACTTGTTTGGGGCGAATCAACTGTTTTGATCCTAAACTATCGGTATGCATCATCGTACCTTCAATCATCCATGTGAAGGTTTGCAAACCAATATGTGGATGCGGCCCTACATCTAAACCATCCCCTTGCGGAAAGCTAACTGGACCAGCATGATCCAAGAAGCACCATGCTCCGATCATACGTTTGTGTCGACTAGGCAAGGCACGTTTAATAATGGTCCCTTGGCCGATTTCTGCTGAACGTAAAGGAAACTCTTGAATAAATTGGTTAATATATTTTTCGCAGTCGTCTGAATCTGAGAGTTCAATATAGTTACTATTGGTCATATTGTTATCCTAAATTATGTTTTTCCAATACCATCAGCATAGCGATAACATCTGCAAACGACCAGTTCAATTTAAGATTTGCATGCAAATCTTTATCTGTAAGATAAAAATTCCATACAATAAAATACGGCTGTCTATATAATGACATCGCATTTATCTAATAAAATGAAAAAATATGAACAAGAACAAAGAATTTGGCTTTACATACCTATTTTAATGAAAAGTGTGCATTTTATATACAAAACTGTGATTAATGTTTATTATTTCATAAGAATACATTGTAGATACAATGGAGCAGTAGCCTATGATTAAAGGAGGAGATGGACAGGCTGAATTGAGTCATAAGCACAGCATTGAATTAGAAAACCGCAATAAAATTCAGCATACCCCTGAAAATAATTACATTTTACCATCCCAATTATGCGAACCTGAAAATCGTGCAGCAATCGTGAGTGCATTACAAGACCACAATGCTCCCCTTCCTCCGCAATTTGAGGAGTGTTATTACAGTTATCAGAACGTGCATCAACGACACCATTTAAGACAAATTAATTTTTTAGCACAACTGTCCTTTCTTTGTTATTTTTTTGCAGATTGGTTTTTATTGCCCGATATTGTCTATATTTCAGGCATAGCACGCACAAGCGCAGTGCTGAGCTTTATGCTACTGAATTGGGTCATGTTTAAATACTGTAAAAATATTCTGACCTTAGACTTATTACTGCCGATCTCGAGTGCCTTTGCTGCCACAGTATGGTTCTGGCTACTCCATCAATCCGACAACTCGAGTGTTTATTTTTATCAATATGCTTCGGTCATTTTTATCTTGTTGGGTTGTTTATCTATTCAAGTCCGCTTTCGACCTTCAGTTTTAACCGCCTTACTCATCAGTGCTGTCATTATTTCTGGCGTCATACATCTTGATAATAGTGCGCAACAAACGATTATCTTTTTACTGGTTTATATTCCCATTCTCATCTTTAGCCTCTATATCAGTTGGAATAACACCTTAAATGCCCGCCGCACCTTTCTACGCTCTATGCTCGAAGAATGGGATCGTCATATGTTGCGTGAACTGGCACATACCGATGAACTGACTCAATTAAATAACCGTCGCCAATTCGAATTGATTGCAGATCAAAAAATCCATCAATGGCCGCAATATCAATCCATTTGTTTACTCATGTTTGATGTCGACTTTTTTAAACGCATCAATGACAGCCATGGTCATGACATTGGCGATCAAGTTCTACAAAATATTGCAGAAATCGCGCGCAAAGAAATGCGTCGTGAAGATGTCTTGGCACGTTTTGGTGGTGAAGAATTTGTTGCGCTTCTTCCTGAAACTTCACTGGAAGATGCCATGATGATTGCCAACCGATTAAGACAAAAAATTGAATCTTCTACGGTATATATTGGCAATAATATTCAACTTCATTTCACTATTTCGATTGGTGTATCACGGCTTGATCCTAAAGATGTCGATTTACACCTGTTGATTAAAGAGGCCGATGTTGCCCTTTATCGCGCCAAACAGAATGGGCGCAATCAAGTGGTCTGTTTTGATTCTTTACCCAATGAAGTCTAAGGCAGTCCCAGATTATTTTTCTCTTCCTCTTGAACCGTGCGCTGTTGTGCCAAGGTCTGTTTAAGATGTTTCATAAACTGCCCGAACTGCGGCAATAACTGCTCGAACAGTGGATGCTGTCGATTCTCCAACAGGGTTTCACCAAACAACTTTAAACCGACTGCAAATGCCGCGGTTGCTTCTGCATCAAATAATTTTACCTGTTGCATACGCTCGACAATGGCCAAAATATCATCATGATTGCCGACATTAAAAGCCAATTTCTCAGTATAGGTTGATGGTTGCCCCTTGGCATCACAAAGATGTTGTACTGTAATATGATATTGATGCTGTTTCATTTTATTTTCCTCTAGATATATTCGATTCATATTCTGATTTGAGTTACATATGCAAAGTGAGTTCAACTTTCACCAACTGCTGTTGCATAGCATCGACCAACTGCTCTAGATATTTAGATAAATTGTCATGTTCAAAAGCTTTTATTTGCCCAGTTTGCAAATCTAAAATTTGAAACTGCGTTTGTTGCTGATGCATTACAAAACTGGCTTTGGCACGCTGATGGTATTGCCGCTCAATCAATTGTGCTTACTCCAACTCGGTCAGTACACGATAGATTGTGGCCAAACTCAAACCGCTTTGTTGCTGTTGCAACTGCAAATACAGCCGTTCTGCACTACATGCTGTTGTGGCATCCAATAATTGCTGCAAAATGGATGTTCGGGCTAAAGAGGCTTATAAATGTGCCTGTCTCAATAATTCCTGACTTTGCATATCCAAGCCCGAGATCCTAAAGTCGACTAATTGCCACGGCAGCTACATCAATTTGTGCAGCAATTTGACGTACGGTTTCTGCATCAACAGATTTGGCATTTAGTTTTAAACGTAGTGAAGTTTTTAAGTTTTCCATCGCACGATGAATATCCATCAATTCATCTTTACTTTGTATATCACGCTTGGTTTCCAACTTCTCTAATAGCTGTTGGATCACGGAATGCTGTTCTTTTAAATGTGCTTTTCCTGCATCCGTAATATAGAACTGCTTACGATCTCCTTCTGTCAGTTGCACCTGAACAAAACCCATATCTTCTAAATAAATTAAAGTCGGATAGATGGTGCCCGCACTTGGGCTATATCCCCCGCCCACCAACTCACTGATATCTTTAATCAGCTCATAACCATGTTTTGGAGCTTGGGCAATCAGGTACAACACCAGCAGTTTCATACGACCAGCTTCAAATAAACGACCACGACGTCCACCATGTGGGCGTTCTGAATGATGGGCGTAAGACTCATAGTCTGGATGAGAACCATGTTTCATGATGATTATTCGCGTTATCGATGAATTTATATTTATTAAGATATATCTTTATATATCTTAAAGCAACAATTCCTCGTTCTTATGAACTGAAAATCTTGTTTTAAATGTGAATTATTTTTTTGTTAAAAATGGATCTGAATCCCAAGTAATAAAAAAGGACGCTTAAGCGTCCTTAAAAATTATCTTCATCAAACCGATCTTGGTCTATTTTATAGAGATGAAAACTTCTTTCAATTTGCACACCCAGTCCAAATTCGATGATCAATAAAATGCGTTTATTACGATCAGAAGCATTTATTGATTATCTGTTAGGAGTGACATTGTATTTTCTACAATTAACATGATGATTTTGCACAATCTAAAATAAAAAAAGAGCGCCTAAGCGCCCTTTCTTAAATCATTCTATTCTGCCACGCGCAGAGCGCTTGGCGTAAATTTGGCTAAAAGCTACCGCTTTTAGAAAGCCCCAATTTACTCCCACTCAATCGTTGCTGGTGGCTTAGATGACACGTCGTATACAACACGTGATACATCTTTAATTTCATTCATAATACGCGTCGAGATTTTGTCGACCAATTCATACGGTAAGTGTGCAAAACGAGCCGTCATGAAATCCACAGTTTCAACCGCACGCAGTGCAATGACCCATGCATAACGACGACCATCACCGACAACACCAACAGACTTCACAGGTTGGAATACTGCAAATGCTTGCGCAGTCTTGTCATACCAACCGCTGTCGCGAAGCTCTTGCATGAAGATGTCGTCCGCAAGACGAAGAATATCCGCATATTCTTTTTTCACTTCACCCAAAATACGCACACCCAAACCTGGACCTGGGAATGGATGACGGTAGATCATGCTGTGCGGCAAGCCTAAAGTTGTACCTAATTTACGCACTTCATCTTTAAACAAGTCACGTAATGGCTCAACCAATTCAAACTCTAAATCGTCTGGTAAACCACCCACGTTGTGGTGTGATTTAATCACATGTGCTTTACCTTGTTTGCTTGCAGCAGATTCAATCACGTCTGGGTAAATCGTCCCTTGCGCCAAGAATTTCACGCCATCAAGTTTACGTGCTTCTTCAGCAAAGACCGCAATGAACTCACGCCCAATGATTTTACGTTTTTTCTCAGGATCAACTTCACCCGCCAACGCAGTCAAGAAACGCTCTTCAGCATCGGCACGGATCACACGGATACCCATGTTTTCAGCAAACATTTGCATGACTTGATCGCCTTCGTTTAAACGAAGTAAACCATTGTCAACAAATACACAGGTCAACTGATCGCCAATTGCTTTGTGCAATAACGCTGCAACGACAGATGAATCGACACCGCCAGATAAACCAAGGAGAACTTTTTCATCACCAATTTGTTGGCGTAATTGCTCTACACGAAGGTCAATAATGTGTTCTGGTGTCCATAAACCGCCACAACCACAAATTTTGTGTACAAAGTTAGCCAATAACTCTGCACCTTTTGCAGTGTGCGTTACTTCAGGATGGAACTGTACGCCATAGAAGCGACGGCTTTCATCAGATGCCGCAGCAAATGGGCAGCTCGGTGTGCTGGCTGTGGTTACAAAACCTTCTGGTAGACGGCTGACTTTATCGCCATGGCTCATCCACACATGTAATTGGTTTTCGCGGTCTTGAAGTTGACCAATGAGATGGTCACGCTGTTGAATATCAACTTCAGCATAGCCAAATTCGTGTACTGTACCCGCTTCAACCTTACCACCGAGTTGTTCAGACATGGTTTGGAAACCGTAGCAGATTCCCAATACAGGTACACCTAATTCAAACACCACTTGCGGTGCACGTGGACTGCCTTCTTCATGCACACTTTCTGGTCCACCCGATAAAATAATACCGTTTGGATTAAACGCACGGATGTCTTCTTCAGACATATCGTAGGCATACATTTCAGAATAAACGCCCGCCTCGCGTACGCGACGTGCAATAAGTTGACTATATTGAGAGCCGAAATCCAAAATAAGGATACGATCTTCAGTAATTTGAGAATTGGTAGTCATGACAAACAACTATAATAGGCAAGCGAATATAAGCGCCATATTCTAACATTTTTCCCTATATTAAGCACACTATTTGGACAATCAATAAATATATTTACAAAACAAATGTTTAAATAAAAAGCACCGAATTTGTCGGTGCTTGTGAATCGCAATAGGATTTAGTAACCCCACGGCAAATAATTTAGATATCTTATTTTTCAATGAGGGCATCTAGACTCAATTTACCTGCACCATGCAGCATTAAGAAAAACAAACCGCCCGCCATGGCAAAGTTTTTCATAAAGTTAATGGCATCTTCCGCACCGCCATGAAAAATGAAAGCAGTGATGATACTAAAAACACCTAAGCCTAAAGCAGCAAAGCGCGCTTGAAAACCAAAAAACAGCGCTAAACCACCACCAAACTCAACCAAGATGGTTAAGGGAAGTAGCGCACCAGGTACACCCATCGCCTCCATATAACCCACCGTTGCGCTATAAGCGGTGAGTTTTCCCCAACCTGCAACCAAAAAGATATAGGCGAGGAGCGCACGGGCGATTAAACTCACGGCGTTATCAAACGCAGGTTGAGTCACGATATTTTTCACAACAACATTGGGATTAAACATAATTGAACCTTTTCTTAATCTTGTGGATAGGCACAGCTTAGTTTTTAATGATTATAGAATAAATACTTATTTTCAGACTTATCGTTTTATATTTGAAACGATAGATCGCTAAAATTAATTACGTTTTTATACTGACTTTCCGTATATGGGCTGCTAGGATTTGGCTACATTTTCGCGATGTTTTACCCCATGGAACTCCTTGATTTTATTTTACACGTAGATGACCATTTACTCGAATTTATTACAAATTATGGGGTCTGGATTTACGCTATTTTATTTTTAATTATTTTTGTCGAAACGGGTTTGGTGGTCATGCCATTTTTACCGGGTGACAGCTTGTTATTTGCTGCGGGTGCGCTAGCAGCTTCTACAGGAGCCATGGATCCTTGGGTATTGGGCATTTTGCTGTTCGTTGCTGCTGTACTGGGCGATACCCTGAACTACCATATTGGCAAATATATTGGGCCACGGGTATTTGAAATTGATTCACGTTTTATTAATAAACAACATCTGATTAATACACAAAAATTCTTTGCAAAGCATGGTGGTAAAACCATTATTTTTGCACGCTTTGTGCCTTTTGCTCGAACCTTCGCGCCCTTTGTCGCAGGTGCTGGACAAATGAATTATAAATTCTTTTTAACCTATAATTTAATTGGTGCTTTTTGCTGGATTGCCTCGTTCGTTACACTCGGTTATTTATTTGGCAACATGCCTATTGTGAAAGAGAATTTCACTCACCTCATCTTCGGGATTATTATAATCAGTGTCTTGCCGGGTATTATTGGTTTTATTCGCCAGAAATTAGCAAAAAAGAAGGCTTAAAAGAAGCGCATCACCACAGGTAACATACAAATCAGCAATAACATGGCCGATCCTTTATACAAATGATCGGCTTTTATTGGCTTTAAATTCCCTGCCAAAATAGCCTTGCCAAAGACCATCCAAAACAATGCGGCTGGAACCAAAATTAAAGAAAAGACCAAAAATACCAGTCCTGCACTCAAACTACTGTTCCACATTTCTAACGGTAAAATTCCTGCGGCAAAAAGCAGTGCTTTGGGGTTTTTGAGCGTTGAAAAAAACAATTGATGTGGACGAATATGAGGATGCTTTTGATGATGTGATTGCAGATGTGTCGACTTCCATAAATGGAATGCGATCCAAAACACATACAACGCACTCAACACATGCAGCAAAGTAATCAAATGCGGCCAGACTGGACTGGTCAAATGGATAAACAGCGACCACAAACTAATTGCATAAATGTAGCCCAATAATTCGGCTGGAATAAGTAAACTGGTTTTAGTCACACCTTGTTGATGAGCAGAGCTTGCCAGTAATGCATTGGTTGGTCCCGGTATCAGAAACACTGCAATCATTGCAAAAACAAACAGCCAACTCTCAATCATCAAAACCTATCACTCAAATGCAAATTGTTGCACACCTTATCTGAAAGCTGCCCCAAACAACAAGCCAAGCCCAGTCTAAATCGAGACACAATAGGTTAGATTCAACTGTTAATACAATCTAATATACTGTTTATATTATCATTATTTTTGAAATATTTTGAAAAACTTTCATCCTCTAGCGCTTTTCAATCTTTTCGCTAGAGGGTGAGATTCTTCTGGTTTAAGTTCTTGGAACCACCTTAATGGGGCAATTTTTAAACTGTGCAGCTTGCACAATCGCATCCTGTTGCCCCATCAAACGTGAAATTTCGGTTTTTTTGGTATTTGAAGACTGTCCCATATTTAATGAAACACTTGGACCAAAGCCCCAGCCACCACCGTGACTCCAACCGCCACCCAAGCCAACACCCACACCAACACCTGTACGTTTTGCCACAGAAACACCTTGGTTTAAATATTGCTGAATTCGGTCATATTCTGCCTGTAGCTGTTGGCAGTTCAAAGACTGATATTGCGTTGGAGAAACATAGGTCGGTTTGACCGTAGTTGCGCACGCTGCAAGCAATACACTACTTGCTGCAAGGATAGATAAAGCAATTTTTTTCATAACTTTTCTCAATCTTATTTTTGCTCAATTTCATTGAACAATGAAAGATAGGCCTGCGTCAATTTGTGATCTTTCGCCAAATAGATTAATGGCTGGTTCTGATGATGGGATTCTTTCATCAGTACCGAAGGCGGCAACATATTTTCCAATACAGGCAGCCCCTCATCCTTCAATTGCTGCACCACTTCGCGAGGTAGTTTAGCTTGCGCTTGGTACTGATTCACTACAATACCTTCAATTTCCAATTGGTCATTATGATCATCTTGGGTTTCAATCACATTTTCAATCAGGCTTTGTAAGGCACGTTTCGAGAACACATCACAATCAAATGGAATTAACACGCGATCTGCCGAAATTAATGCAGATAAAGTAAAGAAATTAAATGCAGGGGGTGTATCAATATAGATACGGTCATATTTACCTTCGAGTAACTTTAAGGCATCCCGTAATTTATAAATTTTATGTTTGGCTTCTAAAGCATAGGCCAAAGCCCCTAAACTTGGACTTGCAGGAATAACATCCAGGTGCTTAAACGGGGTTTGATGCACATAACTTTCCAGACCTTTGGGGCGATTCTTTAATAAAGATCCAATCGCATTGCCTAATAGCCCAGCTTTACTTTGACTTGTCCCCAAAACGTCATCGAAGTAGTTTTCAATATTCGGTTCTAATGCAGGTTTATCAACCGAATAGGTGGCATCATCACCCAATAAATATTGACTGGAGTTGGCTTGCGGATCCAAATCAATCACCAGTGTCTTCAATCCCTGATACGCGCTAATCGCAGCCAAATTGACGGTAATACTCGACTTGCCCACACCACCTTTCTGATTAAACACCACACGTGTCCGCATATTCCCCCCTCCCTCAATTTTTATCTATGATCATTAAGCAGTGTAATCGATCATTTTTTTATCGCTATCGAAAATGTCTGACAATCAACCAAAATTTGGCTGAATCATCACCAAGCCTAAAATTGCAATAAACGCCACTACGGCTAAAAACAAGCCTGCACGGCGTTGCGCCAAGACAATCTGATCCTGCTTCTTATAGGCTTTGCTTAAAGAAGACAAAAGCACTAAAAACAGAATGATTTTGGCATAAAACCAAGACTGTACATCAAAACCTTTCATCACCAACAAGGCAACACCCGTCAAAATCAACAAGGTCATAGCACTGTGCTGAAAAGCCACAAAGAATGTACGTGCAGATGGATTCGGCAAATTACCTTCGGTTCCCGAAAATAAACTCCGCGCGCGAATCACAATTGCCACACCCGCCAGTACAACAGCCAACCAATGCAGCATTAACAACATTTGAGCATCCATAACCAGCCAATATCCTTAATGCTTAGGTGCATGTGCACATTCTGGGCTTGAAGTGTCTTGTCCCTGCCATTCCGATTCTACAAAGGCATGCAGGGCTAATGCATGGATGCGACTCGGTGCCAATAAATCACCTACAGCAGCATAAACCTTCTGATGACGTTGCACTAAACGTAAGCCATCAAAGGCTTCACTGACAATCACCACTTTAAAATGTGACTCTTTGCCTGGGAAATAACCACCATGTCCCGCAGACTCATTTACGATTTCTAGATAAATTGGTGCCAATTGTTGTAAGCGGTCGCGCAGTTGTAATTCTAAGCTCATGAGGATCTGCCTTTATCTTTTAACTGACTTACAGTATAGCGGTTCTACCCTGATGTTTTGTATTCACTCACAACTTTTACTGCTACAAGCCCATATTTTTAGAAAATCTGGCATAAAATGCTTTTATTTTATGCAATTGATACAAGTTTTTTCAGAAACATATTGACCATCATTTTTCATACTGTATTATACACGGCATGCGGGAATAGCTCAGTTGGTAGAGCACAACCTTGCCAAGGTTGGGGTCGCGAGTTCGAGTCTCGTTTCCCGCTCCAAATTTTTTAGTGTAAGTTTTAGAAAAAACTGCTCAATATGCGGGAATAGCTCAGTTGGTAGAGCACAACCTTGCCAAGGTTGGGGTCGCGAGTTCGAGTCTCGTTTCCCGCTCCAGATTCAAAAAAGCCCTAGTCGAAAGATTAGGGCTTTTTTATGGCTAAAATTAAAATTTGAATAATCCATTTTTCATTCAAGTAGCTCGCCAATTTTTTACAAAATTGATCTGATTCACCAGCAATCTTCTAGAAAATAGCCCACTCAAAACTTTTGCACCCAAATAGCCGTTGCCTGTGTTTTAAAAGCATTTTTGCATCACGGTAAAGTTCTAGTGGGTACATGCCACATCACGAAAAAAAACAACCACAACTAAAAACTACCCCTCACACCGCCCTTAAAGGACCACCGAGATAAATTAACAGGGTTTAAACGTTGTGGTGAAGTGAGTGACGAGGGTTGAGGTCTCGGTACAGTGTCTGGCTGGATCGAACAAACTAGCGGTGATGAATGTGATCTGGCAAATCGATTCAATGGTTTTCAAGATCGAACTTTGGGCGCAGGTCCTATTCTGACCTATGATAAAAAACTTAGCCAAAGTTCAGAACCGCCTGCATCACTCCGTGGCATATATGAGTTTGATGTCAAAAACTGCTCTGCAGGCAAGGCTTATCAACGATCCATACGAATACAGATGCCTTTCATTAAAACATCTGATCGATACCCCATAAAATTACCCCCTACTGGATGCAGGGGGCAATACATTACTTCAAGGTATTTTGGCGAATTTATCGCACCACAATTTTAGGATTGGAATTGCCCCACATGGTGTAGACATCTGCCAGCAAAGCACCATTGTATTCTTCTAAATCACTTTGCTTGACGCTTTCATTGCCTTGCTGACCAAACAACACCACTTCATCACTGGCACGAATATCTGGAAAATCAGTAACATCCACCATAGTGGTATTCATGGAAGTACGCCCGACCACAGGAACTTTATGTCCACGAATCAGCACATAGGCTTTATTACTAAAGGCACGACGGTAACCATCCGAATAGCCCATTGGCAAGTTCGCCAATAATGAATCACGCTTTAAAGTATAGGTCTGGTCATAACCCACAGTTGTACCTTTTAAATAAGCATTCACTGTAGCTACTTGGGTTTTAAAAGTCATCAGCTTCTTATATTCCACCCGATCAGGAATACTGTCGCCATAAATCACGCCACCTGCACGGACCATATCTAAATGTGACTCTGGCACTGTTAAAGTGGCAAATGAATTGGCTGTGTGCAAGGTTAAATCTTCACGCTTGAGTTTGGCTTTTTTAATCAACCAGTCGGCTTGTTGATTAAACACAGCTAAATGTTCCCGCACATATTTTTGATCTTCTACAGCATAATGCGTCATGATGCCGACCAACTTTAAATTTGGCAGTTTGGTCATATGCAGTGCTTGTTGTTTGCCTTGCTCACTGTTTAACTCTAAACCGTTTCGATCCATCCCACCTGCATTTAAACCCAAATGATAGGCAACTGTAATCCCTTGCTGTTTCGCCCAAGTGGAAATACGCTGCGCTTGCTCATAGTTTCCGAATAATTCTTCCATCTTGAGTGAAGCTGCATTTTGAATTTCTTGATCGGTGGCTGCACGCAGTCTTAAAATGCGACCTTGATAGCCCGACTGGCGCACCATCGCGGCTTCGGCATTACTGGTAATGCCGACACAGGGCACATTCAACTTGATAATGCTCGGCATGAGCAACTGAATACCGTGACCATAAGCATCGGCTTTCATGACCGCACAAATCTGGCTTTTGTCCTGTAGTTGCTGTTGTAAGGTCTGAATATTCTGCTCAAAGGTCTGCACATTAATTTCAACCCAAGCATTGGCTTGTGGTGCCGCTGCCTGTGTCGCTGAAAGATGTGGCGTCAATAAAGGTGCCGCCATCGTGCTACTGATATTCAGTAGCCCCGCCCCCAACATACATGTCAATAATGTTACTTTTTTCAAGACAAATCCCTCTTCGTCGTTATAAAAAGAGAGGGGCAATACCCTCTCACGCTTCATTAATTATTTTCTGGCATTTCATCCTGTTCAATGCGGCGACCATGGGTCAAAATCCAGTTACGCTCTGCATATTTTTTCGTTTTATAGTAATAAGCAATACCCAATCCAATAAACCAGATTGGAGAGAAGGCCAAAGAAATCATGGTGTCATGATCGAGCGCCAAAATCGCCACCACAAAAATTAAGAACAACAAGGTAAACCATGCCATAAAACGGCCACCCGGCATTTTATACACCGACTGTTCATGCAGTTCAGGCGCTTTTTTGCGATAAGCCAAGTACGACAAAATAATCATAGCAAAGGTGAAAATACACAAAATCGAGGTAAAGGCTGAAATGATGATAAATGCCGTCATGACATCAGGCACAATGAACAGAATTGAAGTGCCGACCACCACACAGAACATCGAGAACATTAAGCTCAATACAGGCACTTTGCTTTTCGATAATTTTGCAAAACTTTTTGGTGCATCTTTTTCTACCGCTAAACCGAACAACATCCGGCTGGTGGCAAACACACCACTATTCGCAGAAGACATGGCAGAGGTAGCCACGACAAAGTTGACAATACTGGCTGCCGCAGGCAAACCAATTAAAGTAAACATTTCAACAAATGGACTCTTGTCTGGAGAAATCTGCGACCACGAAGTGACTGCGATAATACAAACCAAAGCACCGATATAGAATAATAAAATACGTAATGGAATTGAATTAATCGCGCGTGGTAAAGCATGATGCGGATCTTTGGTTTCTGCTGCTGTGGTACCCACCAATTCAATCCCGACGAAGGCAAATACCGCAATTTGGAAACCAGCCAAGAAGCCCGTTAGACCATAAGGGAACAGTGACTCTTTCTCGACCACATGGGCCAAAGACGCTTTCACACCATCTGGAGAAACAAAACCAATCGTAATCAGGTAGACGCCAACCAAGAGGAACATAATGATCGCGATAATTTTAATTAAGGCAAACCAGAACTCCACTTCACCAAATAGTTTTACCGCGACAAAGTTCAACAAAGTCAAAATGGCAATAGAGGTGAAGGCGGGTATCCATGCGGGTAAATCGGGATACCAAAACTGTGCATAACCTCCAATCACAATCACATCCGCAATTGCGGTGACAATCCAACTGAGCCAGTACGACCAACCCAAAAAGAAGCCTGCCCACGGCCCCAAATAAGCCGTTGCAAAGTCTGCAAAAGATTTGTAATTGGTATTAGAAAGCAGTAATTCCCCCATCGCACGCATGACGAAGAAGAAGAAGAAGCCAATAATGAGGTAAGTTAAGATGATCGAAGTCCCCGACACCGCTAGTGTCTTGCCCGACCCCATAAAGAGACCTGTACCTATCGCACCACCAATCGCAATCATCTGAATATGGCGATTGGTCAGTGAGCGTTGCAGTTGTTCTTCCTCAACTGACTCGTAATGATGTCCACCCAGTAAATCACCTTCTAAAGGCTCTTTTTGTTGATGGGTCTGTTTTCCATTCATCATGTTTTTACTCCAATTCACATCCAAAAAAGATGCAAATACGGGACTGACATAAAATATTCACTTATTTCATATCTATCCAAAATTAAGCTACATATTATTTTTCAATAACATTAATTTTATTATTTAATCGCATCTTTAAAATAAAAACAGCGATCAAATAATTACGACACAGATTGCAAAATCTATACCAAATTTATTAATTTAGTATTAAAAAACAGCAGCTTAATAAAAACATGACGCAAGTTTATCCACTGATTAGAAGCGAACCCATAATCACTGGATGTAAATATTGCATTAATATTTTTCACAATATCCATATATTCAATTCCATTGAAAATTAATTTAACGATTTAAGTTCGATAAACCACCATCATCATATTTAATAAATCGAGACGAATAATCACGCACGAAGCTCAGTTAATATCAAGCCTGCCCTTAAGCCTTTTTTCACTTGGGTATTTGGAAATAAAATCCAGACCTGTTCTGGTGCAATCACATAAGGTTTGCCCTGTTGTAGGGCAATCACTGCATCCGATTGGAACATCGAGAAATTGGGGGCAGAATCGGCAAGATTAAGCTGAAAGTCATCTTCAGTTTTGATAATCGAATCGACGACACGAAAGTTTTTAATTGCTGACTTTTGGCGTGCAGGTAAAAGTTGTTCTGTCACTACCGCACGTAGAACTTGATTAATTGCAGCAAATGCTGCCAAATCATTTTGACCAAAAGGTTTGGCATGACCAAGCTCAAGGGTTGAACTCGCTGCCTGAAATCTTGAACTGGTATAGTGAGTAAAAGTTCGACCTGCCGTGTTGTGATATACCAAGGCATCCAGTTCCGCAGCACTTAAACATTCCAACATGACCGCATCATAGCGATGGGTTTGATAAGGAAATAAAGCAAACGTCGGAAGCAAAGACGGACGGATTGCTGTGTGCAAATCATAGTGATAGCGTTTAACCTGCGTAGGGCAAGATTGAAAGAAATCTGCCACCAACTGCTCTAGCTCCGCTACACGCTTCGCTTCAAAGGTTTCTGCAAATTGCTGATGTGCACCACAAAACATGCGGTTCATATCATTTTCAACATAGCGTTGACCTGAACGAATCGCGACAGGATTGCCCAAGATCAACATTAATTTGACCTTGAGCTGTAACGCACCTGCAAATAAATCCTGACTGAGCTGCGCCAATAACTCGATTGGCGCAGTTTCATTGCCATGTACACCCGCGGACAGCACAATGGCTTTTTCATAAGCCTGTTGAGGCGTAAAAGACAGTACCCCTTCAGCCAACCATTCCCAGCTAAAATTGTCCTGTATGCCTCGGGTTGAAGCAGCTACTTTTTGCTCTAACACACTACTTAAAAAATCCATCTTCTGCTGTCCTTACTCGTGAATTAACGCTGGAAGTGATATACCGAACCCAAGCCTAAAATTTGCGTTAACTCATCTAACGCAGTACGGCTTTCAATCAATAATTGCGGGTCAGCCAAATCTTGCTGTGCCAACTGGTCACGGTAGTATTGATCTACCCACGTGTTTAAACGGGTAAACAAGGCATCATTCATAAACAGATTCGGATTAATCGCATTCAGTTCTGCTTCATTCACTGCAACACGCAAACGTAAACATGCAGGACCACCGCCATTACGCATACTTTCACGTAAATCGAAGACTTTAATGTCATCAATTGGGGTACCCATTTGAATCATGTCGTTCAAGTAGCTCCATACCGCTGGGTTTTGACGCGATTCTTCAGGCACCACAATGCTCATACCGCCATCGGCACGCGTGAGTAATTGACTATTGAATAAATAGGTATTCACCGCATCTTTCACTGAAACACGCTGATCAGGCACTTCAATGGACACGAAGTCTTGACCCAAACGCGCCATTTTTTCACGAATTTCAGCCAAAGCTTCCGATTGGTTTAAAAATGCATGTTGATGATGGAACAAGACGTTTTGGTTACTCACCGCAATCACGTCGTTGTGGAAGACCCCTTGGTCAATCACATCGGGATGCTGCTGAACAAAAACGGTTTGTTCTGCTTTGAGTTGGTGTAAACGTGCTACTGCTTCACTCGCCTCACGCGACTGACGCGCAGGATAGTGTTTCGGGCCAATACCACCGCCAAGGAACTGCTGACCATAGACAAACACTTGTACGCTGGCTTGATCATAAGCACCGCCTAAACGGTTATGGTTCGCGGCACCTTCATCGCCAAACAACGCCACAGGTGGTAAAGCTTCATGATGAGCAAAGTGACGCTCATCATTAAACATTGCCGCCATAACACGCGATGTCGTTTCATGCTCGATGGAACGGTGGAATTTGTTGTTCAAGTTTGCCGCTGTAAAATGCACACGACCATCTGCACTGTCTGCCGACGGTGAAACCGTTGCCGCATTGGCTGTCCACATGCACGACGCAGAACTCAAAGCGGATAATAATGCAGGCGAGGTACGCATCGCTTGTTCAATCACGCTATGGTCATCCCCGCGGAAGCCCAATTTGCGCAAAGTGGGCACATGTGGGCGTTCTTGCGGTGCAAATACACCTTGCTTTAAGCCCATGTCGGCCAAAGCTTTCATCTTTAACAGACCTTGCTTGGCAGCCAACTTTGGGTTGGAAAGATTATTTTGGTTTTTGGTCGAGGCCTCGTTTCCAAAAGACAATCCCGCATAGTGATGCGTTGGACCGACTAAACCATCAAAATTAATTTCATAGCCTGACATTTCTAAACTCCCTTTTTGTCGACTTACAGCACAATGCCTGGCGATAATTTTTCAGGTAGGCTTACCTGCTGACTTTCTAATGATGCCATTGGCCATGCGCAATAATCTGCCGCATAGAAGGCACTGGCACGATGATTCCCTGATGCACCAACACCACCAAATGGCGCGGCACTTGAAGCGCCTGTTAATGGTTTATTCCAGTTCACAATGCCTGCACGCGCTTCAATCAATAAACGCTCGAACAGTTCACGATCTGGTGAAACTAAACCTACTGACAAACCAAAACGTGTTGCATTTGCAAGGGCTACAGCTTCATCAAAATGGTCATAACGATAAATGCAGCTCAATGGGCCAAAATATTCTTCATCTGGCACATTGTTAATGCCTGTAACGTCCAATAAACCTGGACTTAACAAGCTGCTGTTGGCATCTGCTTGAGTCACAGGCAATAACACCTCAGCGCCCAAATCCACTAAACGTTGTTGCGCTTGTAAAATTTGCTGTGCAGCATGCAATGAAATCACGCCCCCCATAAACGGTTGTGGCTGTGCATCCCACTGACCCACCACCAAGTTACGGCTGACTTCAACCAAACGTTGAATGAAAGCATCACCTACAGCACCATTTTTGATAATCAAACGGCGCGCACAGGTACAGCGCTGACCTGCGGAAATAAAGGCAGATTGGAGGGTTAAATTCACTACTGCATCAATATCGGTAATTTCATCAATAATTAATGCGTTGTTGCCACCCATTTCCAGCGCCAAGATTTTCTCTGGTGCGCCCGCAAGCTGCTTGTGTAAGTGGTAACCCGTATTGGCACTGCCTGTGAACAACAAGCCATCAATCTCATGGGATTGAGCCAGTGCTTCACCTGTGCTGCGACCACCTTGTACCAAGTTCAATACGCCTGCTGGTAAGCCTGCCTCATGCCACAACTTCACGGTTTCTTCTGCTGTCCACGGCGTGAGTTCACTTGGTTTAAAAACAATGGTGTTGCCCGCGATTAAGGCTGGAACAATGTGACCATTCGGTAAGTGACCTGGGAAATTATATGGGCCAAATACAGCCAATACCCCATGTGGACGGTGACGCAAAGATGCTGCACCATCAGCCATTTCCGTTACGCTTTCGCCTGTACGCTCATGGTAAGCACGAATCGAAATGACCACTTTAGCAATCATCGATTGAACTTCGGTTAAGGTTTCCCAAATTGGCTTGCTGGTTTCACGGCTAATGACTGTCGCTAACTGTTGTTTATTTTGTTCTAGCAAGCTCGCAAAGCGATGAATCACCTCAATACGCTCTGCAAGTGGGCGACGTGCCCAAGCAGCAAAGGCAGCACGTGCCGACTGACAAGCCTGTTCCACTTGTTCAGCCGTAGCTTCTGCACCTTGCCAAATTACTTCTTGAGAAACTGGATCGAGTTTGTTCCATGCTGCACCCTGCGCTGGAGACCATGTCCCATTAATATATAAATTTCCTTGTGACATTATTTTGACTCCATCTTGTCTAAAGGCAACATACGAATACTTTGCCCCGCTTGTACGCCAAGCGCATAGGCTTGTTCAGCCGTTAAACTTAAGTTATCTGCATCCGCAGCATGTTGAATTAAAATTGCGCGATAATCGTGATAACGGTCATTCGCCACCAAATAACGACCTGTCGCTTCTGGCAAACTGCTCACGATTTTCACAGCACAGGTCTGGCTTTCCTTGACTGCACGTAAGTTTTTCACTTCGGCTTCGAGGGTTGGCCCTGCATCAAAAATATCGACATACCCCTGATAGCGCAGACCTTCCGACTCTAAAACACGAGAAGCTGGAACCGTCTGAGGATGGACTTGCGCAATCACTTGCTGTGCTGCCAATGGCAATAAATCGGTATACACAGGGAAGCGAGGCATCAATTCCGCAATAAAGACTTTTTGCCCAATACCACTCAGGTAATCAGCCGTGGAGAAGTCCATATTGAAAAAGTGATAACCCAAGGCATCCCAAAAGGGTGATCGACCATTTTCATCGGAATAACCACGCATTTCTGCAATCAGGGTATTTTGAAACGCCTGTTGAAATGCAGCGATAAACAGAAAACGGATTTTAGAAAGCAATTTGCCATTTTGATCTTTACGGTACTCAGGATCTAAAAACAGCGTGCACAGCTCACTACATCCCGTGTGGTCATTGCTTAAAAATAGGGTATTTAAAGCCTTATAAACATTCAGAGCCTGTGAAGCATGCACTTGCTTGCCCACATGAAAGTTATAAAATGGTTCTGTCAAACCCACCGCAACTTCAATCGCACTCACACCGACCACGCGCTGTAACTGGGTATCTTCTAAAACAAATAAATAACCTTGCTCATTTGGCGCAGCTTGACCTTGTAAGGTCTTTTGGGTGCGTGCAATTCGAGCCAGTAAGATCTCTTTATTTTGGGGTAAAGAAGTCAGACCTACGCCCGACTTCCCCGCCAGAATGAAGATGTCATCTAAATCTCGATGCTCTGCATGTCTAACAATCATCATCAGCGGTGACCTATCACGCGCCAACGAAACGTGCGAGCGCACGCTCAAAACGTTGTAAACCTGCTTCAATATCCGCTTCTGGAATAATTAAAGATGGCGTGAAACGCACGACATTTGGACCTGCAACCAATGCCAACAAGCCTTCTTCACCTGCAAGGGTGACGATATCTTTGGCTTTACCTGCATATTCCGCTTTCAGTACACAGCCAATCAATAAACCTTGACCGCGAACTTCTTCGAACAAGCCAAAACGTTCATTCAAACGCTTTAAACCTTCGGCAAAGATTTGCGCACGGGTACGTACACCATTCAATACTTCAGGGGTGTTGATAAAGCCAAACACGGCATTTGCTACAGCAGATGCCAATGGATTACCGCCATAAGTCGTACCGTGATCACCCACCGCATACATATTCGCGTATTTATCAGTGGTAATCATGGCGCCAATTGGGAAACCACCACCGAGTGCTTTGGCTGTGGTTAAAATGTCTGGGGTCACTTCAGTGTTCATATAGGCATATAACGCCCCAGTACGACCCACGCCTGTTTGTACTTCATCAAAAATTAATACAGCACCGTGTTGATCACACAGCTCACGTAAACCTTTTAAGAATTTAGGATCGGCAGTAATGACTCCACCCTCACCTTGAATCGGTTCAACAATCACTGCGCAAGTGTCGGCATCAATCGCTGCACGCGCTGCATCCAAATCATTAAATGGAAGATGCTGAATGCCTTCTGGTAAAGGTGCAAAATCTTGCGAGTATTTCGGTTGACCACCCGCCGATACGGTAAATAACGTACGGCCGTGGAAAGCATTTTTAAATGCAATAATCTTATTCTTGCGCGCAGAGCCTGAAAGTAGGCCCACTTTGCGCGCAAGTTTCAAAGCCGCTTCGTTGGCTTCTGCACCAGAGTTACAAAAGAACACTTTATCGGCGAAGGTACTTTCAACCAATTGTTTTGCTAGAGTCAGTACAGGTTCATTAGTATAACCGTTACCGATATGCCATAACTTCTGACCTTGTTCGACTAAGGCTTTGACTGCAACTGGATGTGCATGTCCAAGCGCATTCACCGCAATGCCCCCTGCAAAATCAATATATTCTTTACCTTGCTGATCCCACAAACGAGAACCTTCGCCACGCACAGGAATAAATTGAGCAGGTGCAAAAACAGGCACCATATACTGATTAAAATCTTGGCGATTAGGTTGGCTATTCTGGTTCATGGTCTGTTCTTCCTTAATAAATCTGATGTTGTTGTTACTTGAATGTGCCCCGAAGGGCACAAAACTTTCCCTTAACCTGGGAAAATTCCTCGTTCTTTACGTGCTTTCAAAATACGTTCACAAGCCAAAATGTACGCTGCGGTACGCAAGCTACAATCTTTGTCATCTGCTGTATGCCAAACGTCTTCAACCGCTTTAATCATGAGCTTGTCTAAACGCTCATTAATTTCTTCTTCAGTCCAGAAGTAGCTTGCCATGTCTTGAACCCACTCGAAGTAACTCACGGTTACACCGCCTGCATTACACAGCACATCAGGAACAATCATGATTTGACGTTGTAAAAGAATATCTTCTGCATCTGGATAAGTTGGACCATTGGCACCTTCCAACACCAATTTGGCAGTCAATTTTTGCGCACGCTCAGGAGTAATCTGACCTTCTAACGCAGCCGGGATTAAAATATCCATCTCCACTGCCCAGAACGCTTCATCTTCAATTAACGTTGCATCAGGGAAACCTGCGACACCTTTATGAATCGCAACATAGTCTTGCAATTGCTTAACATTCATACCGTCTGCGTTGAAAATCGTGCCTGTATGGTCTTGCACACACACCACTTTCGCATTGGCTTTATGGAAGAGGTATGCGGCTTCACTGCCCACGTTACCAAAGCCCTGAACCGCAATACGGCTGCCTTCAAGTGCTAAGTTAATTTTCTTGGCAACTTCTAAACCTGTCACGAACACGCCGCGACCCGTAGCACGTACACGACCCAATGAACCGCCTAAATGCACAGGTTTACCCGTTACTACACCTGTGACGGTATGACCTTTGATCGTGGAATAGGTATCCATCATCCAACCCATAATGTCCGCATTTGTGCCGACATCTGGCGCTGGAATATCGGTTTGTGGGCCAATGATTGGGCTAATTTCAGTGGTAAAACGACGCGTCAAGCGTTCAAGTTCACGTGGAGACAATTTCCGCGGGTCGACTCGAATGCCACCTTTCGCACCGCCATACGGTAAATTTAATACCGCAGTTTTAATGGTCATCCACGCTGAGAGGGCCATGACCTCATTCAGTTCTACATCTGGGTGGTAACGAATACCGCCCTTACCCGGTCCACGCGACAAATTGTGTTGTACACGGTAACCTTCGAAATGCTGAATAGAACCGTCGTCCATAACAATAGGTACATCGACAATAAGCGCACGCTTTGGACGCTTTAAAGTATTGATAAATGGGATTAAGTCTTCTTCAAGATAAGGTGCTACACGGTTAATCTGAGCAAGGTAGGTTTGCCATGCGCCACTATTTTCCATTTCATACGACAAAGACATTATTTTATCCTCTGAGAATTTAATTAATTCAATCCATTCAAAATAGGAAACACCCCATCTATTGGACACCGCCTCAGCTCGGTGCTGTTCCAACTGGAGTGCTACCCAGTACACATAGTATGAAAAATCAAAACGACTCTAAAAAGTTGTAATTTTGATTAAAATGCAATAAATTTTAGCAAAATGATAATTTGGAAAATCAAAGTGAATGATACTGACAGCCAAATTCTAGGTTTACTGCGTGACAATGCTCGTATGTCAATTACCGATATTGCCCACAAAGTGCGCGTTTCTCGGAATACTGTGCAGAAACGAATCGAATATTTAGAATCGAGTGGCATCATTACGGGCTATACCGTCCGCTTAAAACCGGGCAGTGAGAAAAACACCATTCGTGCTTGGATGAATATTATGGTCGAAGGCACCAAAACCAGTGCCGTCGTGAAAGAATTAAGAATTGATCCTTCGGTACATACCCTGCATACCACCAATGGCAAATGGGATTTATTGGTTGAGCTGAAATCGGACAGTTTAGAAAGTTTTGATAAAACCCTAGAGCGCATTCGAACCATTTCTGGCATTTATAATACTGAAACCAGCATTTTACTTTCGACATATAAAGCATAAGTCATCCCGTCTTGGTGATTTCAAGTGAGGATCCTAAACACTTAGCAATCAAAACCATCCTGATCAATACCACTTCATTTGATAGAAAGGTGCAGTTCAACCCCGTTTTCTCGGAAATTTGAGCCGATTTTGACCCCATGAGTTTAACCGATTGTTCATTTTTAAATGGCACAACTCTTTTAAAGTCCCGCGTGGCTGTGTATAACAATCGACGTACAGAAAAGTAAAAGCATAGGCAAACTGTCTAAAAAAGCGTTAGACTATGCCACAATCAAAAATGCAAAGACTCTGGTCATTTGCAGACGAATAGAAAGGTGAAGATTGATGCCGCTCAATACCGTTGAAGAGCTCGTAGCAGATATCCGTGCAGGGAAAATGGTCATCCTGATGGATGATGAAGACCGTGAAAATGAAGGTGACTTGGTCATTGCGGCGACACACGTCCGCCCAGAAGACATTAACTTCATGATTACACATGCGCGTGGTTTGGTGTGCTTAACTTTAAGCCGTGAGCGCTGTCAGCAATTGAATTTACCTTTAATGGTCGATACCAACGGTGCGCAACATGCCACCAACTTCACCCTGTCAATTGAAGCAGCCGAAGGGATTACCACAGGTATTTCCGCCGCTGAACGTGCACACACCATTCAAACAGCGGTTGCTGCACATGCCAAGCCTAGCGATATTGTGCAACCTGGACATATCTTCCCGCTGATGGCTCAACCCGGTGGCGTACTGCACCGTGCGGGACATACCGAAGCAGGCTGTGACCTTGCACGGATTGCAGGCTTAGAACCCGCTTCAGTGATTTGTGAAATCATTAAAGAAGACGGCACTATGGCCCGTCGCCCAGATTTAGAAATTTTCGCTGAAAAGCATGGTCTTAAAATGGGGACCATTGCTGACCTGATCCATTACCGCATGACCAATGAACAAACGGTCGAGCGTTTAGGTCAAGAAACCATCGACACTGAATATGGTACATTTGAACTGTTCCGTTATCGTGAAATCGGGAATCCAGATATTCATTTGGCTTTGGTTAAAGGTGAGCCAAAAGATGGCATCACTACAGTTCGTGTACATGGTTTTAATCCGACCCGTGACTTGCTTAAACTCAATAAGCAAGATGGCGAACCTGCTTGGAACCTAGACCGTGCATTAAAAGAAATTGCACAAAGTGATCGTGGTGTACTGGTGTGGATTGGTCAACGTCACCTACAAGACCTAGGTCCTGCATTAGACAGTTTAACAGCACCGAAGAAAACCAAATCCAGTGCAGCATTGTCTCAGCAATACCAAACCATTGGGGTGGGTGCACAAATTTTACGTGATTTAGGCGTTGAAAAAATGAAGCTGCTCAGTTCGCCGCTACGTTTCAATGCATTATCAGGTTTTAATCTTGAAGTGGTAGAATATGTCACTGCTCAACAAACATTAACGAAATAATCGAGGTTGCTATGGCGATTCGCCGAATTGAAGGTTTATTACATCTCGCGAGCGAAGGCCGTTACGCGATTTTAGTGGGTCGTTTCAATAGCTTTGTGGTTGAACACTTACTAGAAGGTGCAATTGATACATTGAAACGTCATGGTGTATCAGAGGATAATATCACTGTTGTTCATGCACCAGGTGCATGGGAACTGCCAGTGGTTGCAAAAAAACTGGCAGCTTCTGATCGCTTTGATGCCATCATCGCACTAGGTGCAGTGATTCGTGGCAGCACGCCACACTTTGACTTTGTCGCAGGTGAATGTGCCAAAGGCTTAGGCGTTGTAGGCTTAGACACTGGCTTACCAGTGATTAATGGTGTATTGACTACGGACAGCATTGAACAAGCGATTGAACGCTCTGGAACAAAAGCAGGTAATAAAGGTAGTGAAGCTGCCCTTACTGCAATTGAAATGGTTAACTTGTTAAAGGCTATTTAAAGCATGTCGCAAACACTTCAAGCCGCTTATGCTGCAAAACGTAAAGCACGTCGTTTTGCTGTACAAGGCATTTATGAATGGCAAATGAGCCGCAACCCAGTGCATGAAATTGAAGCACGTACGCGTGTTGAAAATGCCATGCATAAAGTGGACCTAAGCTATTATCATGAATTGCTGACTCAAGTGGTTGCCAATCATGACGCTTTGGATGCGCTTCTTATTCCTGTGCTAGATCGCCAAATCGAAGCACTAGACGGTGTTGAACTTGCAACACTACGTTTAGGTGCTTACGAATTGAAAGAACATCTTGAAATCCCGTATCGCGTGGTTTTAGATGAAGCGATTGAGCTTGCGAAACACTTTGGTGGCGCAGACAGTCATAAATACATCAATGGTGTATTGGACCGTTTAGCCAACAGCCTTCGTGCAGCAGAAAAGCAACAAGCACAATAAGACGTGTAGTAAGTAGTATGGCTGAGTTTTCAATTATTGAGACCTATTTTAATCGAGCGCATAACTATTCGGTTGATTTAGGCGTCGGCGATGACTCAGCCCTACTTACCCCTCCTCCGCAGCAACAATTGGTGATCTGCACAGACACCTTAATTGCAGGACGACATTTTCCTCTCGATACTCCCGCTCATGCGATTGGCTGGAAATCGGTTGCCGTGAATCTTTCTGATATCGCTGCAATGGGTGCCAAACCGCACAGCATCTTATTGGCATTGAGCCTACCCCAAATTGATCATGACTGGCTAAAAGACTTTAGTCAGGGACTCTATGATTGCTGCGATCAATTTGGCGTAAGCTTAATTGGTGGTGATACCACCCAAAGTCCGCATCTCACCATTTCGGTCACTGCCCTCGGTTGGGTCGACACAGGACAAGCGGTAAAACGCTCAGGTGCTCAAGTGGGTGACTACGTTTGCGTCAGTGGTCAGGTCGGTGATGCAGCCTATGGACTTCAACATCCAAATCACGCCTTAAAGCAACGTTTAGATTACCCGACCCCACGCTGCCAGCTTGGACAGCAGCTCAAAGGCGTGGCCTCTGCCATGATAGATGTCTCGGATGGACTGGCACAGGATCTTGGACATATTCTCAAAGCATCGCAGGTCGGTGCTCGACTACAATTGGAACAGCTTCCTATCGATGTCAGTCTGCAACATTTAACACAAGTACAACAATGGCAATACGCACTGGCAGGTGGCGATGACTACGAGTTATGCTTTACAATCAGTCCGCAAAATTACCAACGGCTTTTACAACAACAATTAGATGTAAAAATTACGGTAATTGGAACCATTACAACATCAACAGGGCTTACATTTGAAAAAGATGGCAAAGATCATCCGTTTCAATTTCAAGGGTATCAACACTTTGCATAAACCTCCAATTCAGTTTAACCATATGTCTTGGTCGAACCGCTGTATTGTCTTTTGTGGTGTCGGTTTTGGCTCTGGTTTATTACCCAAAGCACCAGGCACATTTGGTTCGGCTTTTGCCCTGCTTTTTATTCCATTGTGGTTGAATTTAGGCTTTCTCAACTCCATATACGCCATCATCTTCATGTCGCTGATCGGCATCTATATTTGCGGTCAAACTGCCAAAATAATGGGTGTGCATGATGATGGACGCATTGTCTGGGATGAATTTGCAGGTCAATCCATTACCTTATTGCCGCTGATCTATTTCGGACAAATGAGTGTCTTCTCTGCATTGATCGGTTTCTTGCTGTTTCGCCTGTTTGATGTGTGGAAGCCATGGCCGATTCGCGTCATTGACCGCCAAGTCCACGGCGGATTTGGCATTATGCTCGATGACATTATTGCGGGGCTTTGGGCAGCGCTCTGTATTTTTATATACCTCAATATTTCTCTGGCTTAAAGTCAGCTTGTAAGGTGTGTTATGACAACTTCTGTGATTATTCTTGCTGCAGGTAAAGGAACCCGAATGCGTTCCCAACTCCCCAAAGTGTTACAACCTTTAGCAGGACGCCCCTTACTTGGACATGTGATTGAAACGGCAAAGCAACTCAATGCCGAGCACATCATCACCATCTATGGGCATGGGGGTGAACAAGTACAACAACACTTTAACCATGAACATATACAATGGGTAGAACAAGCGGAACAACTGGGTACGGGTCATGCCGTCCAAATGACCTTACCTGTACTGCCACAAGACGGCATTTCTCTGATTCTGTCTGGTGATGTCCCGTGTATCACACCCACAACATTACAAAAACTGCTCGATGCCTCACGTGAAACAGGGATTGGTCTGGTCACCTTAACGCTTGACGATGCCACAGGCTATGGACGCATTGTGCGTAAAGATGGCCAAATTCAAGCCATTGTTGAACACAAAGATGCCAACCAACAACAACACCAGATTCGTGAAATCAATACAGGCATCTATTGCGTAAGTAATGCCAAGTTGCATCAATGGCTACCACAGCTCACCAATAACAATGCGCAGGGTGAATACTACCTCACTGATATTGTCGCGATGGCACTGGCCGATGGTCTTGAAGTTACTTCCGTTGAGCCTGAAATGGCATTTGAAGTGGAAGGCGTGAATGACCGCATTCAACTTGCGGCATTAGAACGTCAATTTCAAAACTTCCAAGCCAGAAAATTAATGCAGCAAGGCGTGCATTTGATTGACCCGAGTCGTTTTGATTTACGCGGCAAGCTTAAAGTTGGTCAAGATGTAC
Source organism: Acinetobacter tibetensis (assembly GCF_023824315.1). Taxonomy (NCBI): domain Bacteria; kingdom Pseudomonadati; phylum Pseudomonadota; class Gammaproteobacteria; order Moraxellales; family Moraxellaceae; genus Acinetobacter; species Acinetobacter tibetensis. Next base: position 3,254,536 of record NZ_CP098732.1, read on the forward strand.
GGATCGATATTAACGTGATCATTGAAGGTGATTGTGAATTTGGTGATTCTGTTGAAATTGGCGCAGGTTGTGTAATTAAAAACACCAAAATTGCCGCAGGCACCAAGGTACAGCCATATAGCATTTTCGATCAAGCCATTGTTGGTGAAGATACCCAGATTGGACCTTTTGCGCGTTTACGTCCAGGTGCGAAACTCGCCAATGAAGTCCATATTGGTAATTTTGTTGAAGTGAAAAACTCAAGTATTGGTCTGGGTTCTAAAGCCAATCATTTTACTTATTTAGGCGATGCCGAAATTGGTGAAAATTCAAATATTGGCGCAGGAACCATTACCTGTAATTATGACGGTGCCAACAAATTCAAAACCATTATTGGTGACGCTGCCTTTATTGGCTCGAACAGTTCACTGGTCGCCCCTGTACGCATTGGTCATGGTGCCACTGTCGGCGCTGGTTCGGTGATTACTCGTGATGTTGAAGATCACAACTTAGCCTTTGAACGTTCAAAGCAGATAGTCAAAGAAAACTATCAACGTCCACAAAAATTGAAGAAATAAGAGGATATTCCTATGTGTGGTATTGTCGGTGGCGTTGCAGAACGTAGTATTACCAATATTTTAATTGAAGGTTTAAAGCGACTGGAATATCGTGGTTATGATTCGGCAGGCTTAGCGCTGGTAAATCATGATGCGATTTTACGTGAACGTCGCGTCGGTAAAGTTGCCAACCTTGAACAAGCTGTAAATGAATCATTAGTCTCAGGTTCACTTGGAATTGCGCATACCCGTTGGGCAACCCATGGGAAACCGACTGAAAATAATGCCCATCCGCATGTCTCAGGTCAGGTCGCTATCGTACATAACGGTATTATCGAAAACTATCAAGAATTGAAAGATGATCTTGAAGCTTTGGGTTATATCTTTACTTCGCAAACCGATACCGAAGTCGTAGCGCATCTGGTACATGATGCTTTGAAATCGACCTCTAGCCTGTTAGAAGCCGTACAAAGTGTGGTTCCTCAGCTTAAAGGTGCCTATGCACTGGGAATTATTCACACAGATTATCCTGATGAACTGATTACGGTACGTGAAGGCTCACCACTGGTGATTGGTGTGGGTATTGGTGAAAACTTCATTAGCTCGGATCAGTTGGCTTTATTGCCAATTACCAACCGTTTTATTTACCTTGAAGAAGGTGATATTGCCCGCTTAACACGCGACAAAATTGAAGTATTTGTGAATGGGCAATTGGTACAACGTCCTGTCAAAGAACTGGATGCAACGGTCAGCAATGCCTCGAAAGGTGAATTCAAGCATTACATGCTGAAAGAAATCTACGAACAGCCTGAAGCATTGCAACAAACTATTTCTCAAGCCTTAGATGGCAATGCCTTACGTGCAGACTTCTTACAACATGCTGAAGCGGATTTTGCGAACATCCAACAAGTGCAAATCCTGGCTTGTGGGACCAGTTACCATGCCGGCATGATTGCCAAATACTGGTTTGAACAGCTCATTGATGTGCCTTGTCAGGTTGAAATTGCCAGTGAGTTCCGTTATCGCACCCCTGTGATTGTGAATAACACACTTTACTTGTGTATTTCGCAATCGGGTGAAACCGCAGATACTTTAGCTGCATTACGCGATACCCAAAAACGTGCCGCAACAAAGAACATTAATATTGTCACCATGGCGATTTGTAATGTGGCCACTTCATCAATGATCCGTGAGACCAGCCACAGCTTATTGACCTTGGCAGGCCCTGAAATTGGAGTTGCTTCGACCAAAGCCTTCACCACGCAATTGGCCGCATTGATGTTACTGATTTTAAAAATTGGTCAAATCAAGCAAACCATTTCAGAACATCAAATTCAAAGCATCGCAGCAGAATTATGGCACTTGCCTAAGGTTGTTCTGGATACCCTGCAAAATAACGTGGCTATTTTGCGACTTTCAGAATTGTTTGTAGAAAAACAACACTGCTTATTCCTTGGTCGTGGCACTCACTTCCCGATTGCCTTAGAAGGCGCGCTCAAACTGAAAGAAATTTCTTATATTCACGCTGAAGGTTATGCTGCTGGCGAACTTAAGCATGGCCCATTGGCTTTGGTTGACAATGACATGCCTGTGGTTATTCTTGCGCCACAAGATGACATGTTGGATAAATTAAAATCCAATATGGAAGAAGTTCAGGCACGTGGAGGTGAGCTGTTTGTCTTTGCGGATGAGCACAGCGGTATTCACAGTAAAGAACGCCAACACGTAGTGAGTGTGCCGAGTATCAGTGCAACCTTAGCGCCAATCGTGTATAGCGTACCGGTGCAGCTACTGTCTTATCATGTTGCAGTATTACGTGGTACCGATGTAGACCAACCTCGAAACTTAGCCAAAAGTGTGACTGTAGAATAAAACCAAAGGCTCGAATATCGGGCCTTTTTTATACAATGATCAAGAGTTAAAAAATGACCACCCTGACCTGTTTTAAAGCATACGATATTCGAGGCAAACTCGGCACAGAATTGAATGAAGAGATTGCCTATAAAATTGGCCGTGCCTATGGGCAAATCTATCAACCTAAAACAGTGGTAATTGGTTGCGATATCCGTCTGAGCAGCGAAGGCTTAAAACAAGCCACCATCCAAGGACTCATCGATGCTGGTGTCAATGTTCTTGATTTGGGGATGACTGGAACTGAAGAGGTTTATTTCGGTGCCTTCCATCTTGATGTACAAGGGGGTATTGAAATCACGGCCAGTCACAATCCGATGGATTATAATGGCATGAAACTGGTACGTGAAAATGCACGTCCAATCAGTGCTGACACAGGTTTGAAAGACATTCAAGCGCTTGCTGAATTGGACACATTTAAAACCGTTGAGCACAAAGGTACAGTCGAAAGTTATAATATTCTGCCTGAATTTATCGACCATCTCCTCACCTACATTCACCCTGAAAAAATTCGTCCCCTCAAACTGGTGGTCAATGCGGGCAATGGTGCAGCAGGACATGTGATTGATGCACTAGAGCAAAAGTTCAATCAACTGCAAGTTCCCGTAGAATTTATCAAAATTCATCATGAAGCCGATGGCACATTCCCAAATGGTATTCCAAATCCGATTTTAGTTGAAAATCGTGATAGCACTCGTCATGCAGTACTAGAACATCAGGCAGATATGGGCATTGCTTGGGATGGCGATTTTGACCGCTGTTTCCTCTTTGATGAAAAAGGGCAATTCATTGAAGGCTATTATATTGTCGGCTTACTGGCACAAGCCTTCCTGTTAAAACAAGCCAATGAAAAAATTGTGCATGATCCACGTTTGGTCTGGAATACTTTAGATATTGTTAATCAATATCAAGGTATTACCGTACAGTCTAAATCAGGTCATGCCTTTATTAAAGATGTTATGCGCGAACATAATGCGGTTTATGGCGGGGAAATGAGTGCCCATCACTATTTCCGTGATTTTGCTTATTGCGATAGCGGCATGATCCCATGGTTACTGGCGATTAGCGTTTTATCTGAAACACAGCAATCTTTATCTAGCTTGGTTGAAGATATGATTACCAAGTTTCCATGTAGTGGTGAAATCAACTTTAAAGTTGCGGATACTCAAGCCACCATTCAAAAACTGTTTGACCATTTTGCCGATCAGAACCCTGAGATTGATCGCACCGATGGGGTAAGCTTAGATTTTGGCACTTGGCGTTTTAACGTGCGTGCATCCAATACAGAACCTTTGCTTCGCCTGAATATTGAAAGTCGTTTAGATCAAAATCCGAAGCCGATGCAAACTTACGTGCGTGAATTAACTCAGTTAATTCAATCATAATTTCTTTTGAACGGAGTCAACACATGGCTTCGTTCATTCTTGATTAGAAAATACATATGAAACGATATGAAACCCTTGATTGGTTAAGGGGTGTAACCGCCTGTGCCATCATGATTTATCACCTTATCAGTTGGACATTGTGGCACCCTCAAGCAGGCAGCCTCTTAGGTAATTTAGGTATTTATGGTGTTTCGATCTTTTTTGTACTTTCTGGGCTAAGTATGGGGATTGTGTATAATCATTTTTTCCACAATTATAAATCTTCCTTTATATTTTTCATCCGCCGCTTATTTAGATTACTCCCACTCCTCTGGATTGTGATTATCATTATTAGCATCGATCAATTTTATCTCACGCACTATTTTGATTTATCTAAATTCATATTAAACATAACACTGTTATATGGATTTTTAGCACCCAGTGAATATATTAATGTGGGGGCATGGAGCATAGGCAATGAATGTGTTTACTATGCTTTCACACCTATACTGATTCTACTTTACAATAAACGAAAATTATTCGGTAATTTAGCACTCTTAGGGGCGGTTATAATCGGAATATATTTCGCATTTTTCGCCCTTGATCATCATTTAACACTCGCACAGCAGTGGAAAATTTACATTAATCCATTTAATAATTTATTTTTATATTTTAGTGGCTTAGCGTTATATTACAATTTTAAAGAATTGACAATGAAACGTATTGCACCTCTGCTTATTTTCATATCAATCTGCCTTCTTTGGTTTTATCCTGTTAGCGGAGATCAGATTGAAATTGTCACAAATTTTAATCGTATTATTTTCTCTATTGCAGCAGTGACCTTAACACTTGGTTTTTATAAGCTAGAAGTCATTACAATCCCCTTAAGTCTTTCAAAACTTCTATCGAATATTGGGGAAGCAACCTATGGCATATATTTAATACATCCTGTCGTTTTTCTCTATATTACTCGCTTTTTTAACTTAAATTCTTATACAACTATCTTGCTTACTATTATTTTAACCCTATTGATTTCAAATCTTCTTTATTATTTTTATGAGAAGCCTTTTATCAAAATTGGCAAAAGGCTTACTACACGATCAATCACTTAAACTATAGTTATTGACCATAGCCCTTTGGATTTTGCTTCTGCCAGTTCCAACTGTCAGCGAGCATATCCTGAAGCCCATATTGCGGCTGCCAGTTCAACTCTGTCACTGCACGAGTATTGTCTGCGAATGAGGTGGCAACATCCCCCTCACGTCGTGGTGCAAATTCAAATGCAATCGCAATCCCATTGACTTGCTCAAAGGTATTTTTAATTTGCAAAACTGAGGCACCTTGCCCCGTACCAATATTCCATGCCCGACAGCCTGTCGCGGATAAGCGATTATTTAAGGCACAAAGATGTGCATTGGCTAAATCCACCACATGGATATAATCACGAACACCTGTACCATCAACGGTATCGTAATCTTGACCAAAAATAGATAATTTTTCACGACGCCCAACGGCCACCTGCGTCACATAAGGCATCAAATTATTTGGAATTCCTTGTGGATCTTCACCAATGCGACCACTTTTATGCGCGCCTACAGGGTTAAAGTAACGCAACAAAGCAATTGACCAACGCTCATCTGCAACACTTAGCTTTTGTAGCATTTGTTCAACAATCAGTTTGGTATAACCATAATTGTTGGATGGCATACCCGTCGGCATCTTTTCATTCAATGGTGAAACATTTGCCTCATCATAAACGGTCGCAGAAGAACTAAACACCAACTTAAATACGCCAGCACGTTCCATGGCTTTGACCAAATTCAGACTCCCTGAAATGTTATTATCAAAATAAGTCAAAGGAATCTGCTGGCTTTCACCTACTGCTTTTAAGCCGGCGAAATGAATTACCGCATCAATCGCATGCTGTGCAAAGACTTGATCAAGCGTTTCGCCATCTCGAATATCTCCCTCAATAAAATCGAGAGATTTTCCAGATAGTTGTTGTACCCGCGTTAAGGATTCAACCGAACTATTTGAGAGATTATCCAAAACCACAACTTCATGACCCGCGGTTAATAACTCAACACAGGTATGTGAGCCGATATAACCAGCTCCACCTGTGACTAAAATTTTAGCCATATTTTTTCCTTGCAAAACTTTCAGTAAGCCCTAAATTAAGCTATCAAATAAATCCTGTAATATCGAAATTATACTCATCAAGCAAATCTCTATAATTTAGTTAATTATAACTTGATTACCCCGTTTATACCCATCGACATAATGCTCAAGTTGAGTCAACAACCAATCTATATCTGGTTTTGCTGCATCCATTTGATTTATTCTATCAAAGACTATTAGTATTTCTTGTAAGGGATAATCTTTTTCAAAAGAACGGCGAATCCGCGCATGCTCTGTATACTCTGTATTCTCTTGGTCAATCAACAGTTCCTCATACAGTTTCTCTCCTGGACGTAAGCCACTATAGATGATTTCAATATCACCACTCAACGACCCAGTTTCTCGCACAGTGAAACCACTTAGTTTAATCATTTGTCGTGCCAAATTCTGAATGCATACAGGTTCCCCCATATCCAATAGGAAGACATCTCCACCTTGCCCCAATGCACCCGCCTGAATCACCAATTGCGAGGCTTCAGGAATTGTCATAAAGTAACGCGTAACTTCTGGATGAGTCACAGTAATGGGGCCCCCTTTGGCAATTTGCTGTTTAAATAAAGGGACTACTGAACCTGAAGACCCTAAAACATTACCAAATCGAACAATACTGATATGTGTATTTTTTTGTATTGCAGCGACAGATTGACAATATAGCTCTGCCATCCGCTTCGAAGCCCCCATCACATTGGTTGGTCGAACCGCTTTATCTGTCGAAATTAATACAAATGTTTCTACCCCTTTTTTTACTGCTGCATTGAGACTACATGCCGTACCAATCGCATTATTTTTCAATCCAGCAAGCGGATTACATTCAACTAGAGGCACATGCTTGTATGCTGCTGCATGGTAAACCGTTTGAACACCATACTGTTCAATCTCATACTCTAATTTGGCTTGATTCCGCACAGAACCCAAAACAGGAATGATTGTCACATCACAGCTCGAGTGTAATTCTTGATCAATGTTATACAGTGCGAATTCGTTCAGTTCATAAAGAACTAGCGCTTTCGGCTTATTCTTAACAATTTGACGACATAATTCAGATCCAATAGACCCACCTGCACCTGTCACCATCACAACTTTATTTTCAATATTCTTGGTCAATAAATGCGAAATCGGGGGAATAGGATCACGCCCTAACAAATCAATAATATCCACTTCCTGAATATCAGAAACTGTAATTTCACCATGAACCAACTGGGTCAAACCCGGTAGTGCCGTAATTTTTAAATTACAAGGCTCAAGCTCATGAATAATCTCTGCTTTTCTTACACGCTCCACTGAAGGAAGTGCCAATAAAATTTCGTCGATTCGATCTTTTTTCAACCGTTGTAATGCTTGAGCAACTGGATAAACAGGTATGCTGCCAATAATTCTTCCTTGTAAGGATGGATCATCATCAATAAAGAATACAGGTAGATACTGACCTGAACATTTAAGTGCCGCCTCAATTTGCTGACCAGCTGCACCTGCACCATAAATTGCAACTCTTTTACTGCCAATTTCAGCACAATATGAGGCTCTAACTAAAAAACGAATATATACTCGACTCAACCAGACCCATGTAAACATCATAAATCCGAATATAAATGGGACAGACATCGGTACAAATGTTGCAGTACTTGAACGCAGTACATATAAGGCTATCATCGTCATCGCGACAGCAAGTGCTAACTTCCATATCAGGATTTCTTCAAAAGTATGGACAATAAAACGATAAACTCCTGTGATCATCAAACTTAAGACTGCAATAAAACTGATCAAGAGAATGCCATATGTCGCATCTGAAATAATTGGAGTTTCAGGATCAAATAAACGAATCACATAGCACAACCATAAAATTACAGGGAAAGCCAATAAGTCCAAAAAACTTAAAAAAATTTGCTTATATATTCTTGGTTGTGCAGCAAATTGATGGATTATATTTTTCACAATGATGATCCTCTTTACAGGATTGCATCTTTATCTTTGTGCCCATTTTTATATCAATAAAAATGCATGTTGAAATGGCATATCCTCATGGGGACTTTTGTCCTTACATGGTTTAACTTTTTATTGCATCAATCGCCTGCACAATCTTCTTAATCGCATTCACAGTTTTTACATCTCTCTTCACTTAAGAGAGATATGTACCAAGAACATTAATTTTTTCACTTAGATATTGAGCATTCACTAAGCACACTTTAAGTCTCAAAGCAGACCTTCTCGATCAAGCAAACGAATGGCATAGCACAACTATAAAATCACCATAAATGTAAATAAATCCCCAAAAATTGGTAAATTTGATAAATTAATATTTGTTTTTAATTAAATTGAGATATTCATCAAAAAATAGAATTATTTTATTAAATTAATCAGAGATTAATGAAAAATCATGACAAATTACAACTTTGAGTTCTAAACAACTTTAAAACAATTACCATCTGGACAACTACGCACTGGTTAAACTTTTACTCTGAAGTCTCGGATTAAAGAGCGGACTGAAACGGTCTTAAATGCAGAAATTAAAAAATATCTGGACGTAAATCCTAAAAAATCAATTGTAGAAAGGGCTACTCTCGCAAGACCAAAAGATTCTGGTTCATTTAAACTGGAGAGTATTCTCTCCACAGAGAATCTCTCTAAATTCTTAAAATATTCTTGTTGAAATGCTGTCAAACTTAACTCACTATTTTCAGAGTGTTGTCTGATTCGATTGTAGTAAATCTCAATATATACAAACTAGATATCATTGGTTCGTTTGCAAGTAGACAATACGCTGCCGTGTACCACATGAACTTTTGATGTATGAATGGAACTTCTAGTTACTGTCATCCCAACAGTCTCTACGCACAAATATTATTTTAATTCAGCTACTTGTGTAATAGCACTCTAAAATCACAATACAGTCTCGTAAGCCTGAGAAGCACAGCTTCACAAGCTCATAAGCATTACACCTGATAGAGTTTCCTAGCGAACCATTGCATAATCAAATGCATCACATACCAAGTGATAGTTTATGTGTGAGCTAGTTTTCCAACCACGAATACAATGACTAAATTAATTCAATATTACCCATTAGTACAACTCACCTTCTTTCATTCAAATAGAGGCAATGTTGACTATCTAAATAGTCGCGGCGACTTGAATAATTGCAGATAAGCAATCCCTAAAATTTTGCGCTGTAGGCAAACGATGATTTGAATCGATTTGCATGACTAGAACAATAATACTGTACAAGGAAGCCATCTAATATCGCTAAAATTAACATTCCATTATTTTTAAAAGAACGATGTATCCAATCTTTTGTCGAGGATCACCTTAATTGGTTTAATTTTTTATTGCATTCATCATCTGTATAACCTGCTGAATAGCATTCACAGTTTTTGTCAGACTATCTTCTGTTAAGGTCGGATGTACCAAAAACATTAAACTGGTTTCACCTAATTGTTGAGCGTTCACTAAGCGTGTTTTGGGTCTCCAAATAGTACCTTCAAATGCTTTTTCTAAATAAACTTCTGAACAAGAGCCAATAAAGCATGGCACACCTTGTGCATTTATTTCATTCAAAATACGGTCACGTGACCAACCTGCCGGTAATTGTTCAATATTCACCTGTACATAGCACTTATAGTTGGCATGTACATAATCTTGGTTTGGATAATGTACGGAGAAATAACGACTATTTTGAAATACAGCCAATATACGCTGCGCATTCTGTGTACGTTTTTTTGTCCATATTGGCATTTTTTTCAGTTGCATACGCCCGAGCACGGCCTGCATTTCCATCATGCGCCAATTGGTTCCAAAAGAGTCATGTACCCAATGGAAACCAGGTGGGTGTTGTTTATGGTAAATGCTGTCATAATTTTTACCATGGTCTTTATAAGACCACATTTTTTCCCATAAGTTCTCATCATTGGTGGTAACCATCCCGCCTTCACCACCAGTGCTCATAATTTTGTCCTGACAGAAAGACCATGCCCCAATATGACCAATCGAACCCGCTGATTTTCCTTTATATTGTGCACCATGTGCTTGAGCACAATCTTCAATGACAAATAACCCTTTTTCTTCTGCCAACTGCATGATTGGATCCATATCACACATCCAGCCCGCTAAATGTACACAAATAATGGCTTTGGTATTCGGAGTTAATACCGCGTCAATGGTCTTTCGAGAAATATTCTGAGAATCCAGCTCAACATCTGCAAAAATAGGATTAGCACCTGCTGTAACAATACAGCTGGCAGATGCAAGAAAGGTTCTGGATGTAACAATTACATCATCTCCAGCACCAATATTTAAAGCTTTTAAAGCAACGTCAAGTGCTACCGTACCATTCGCTAGTGCTACGGCATATTTAGTTTGAGAAAATTGCGTAAATTCTTTCTCAAACTCTCGACATTCTTTTCCAGTCCAATAGTTCACTTTATTTGAAAGAAGCAGATCTTTAACAGCATCTGCCTCTTCTACTGTGAAGCTTGGCCATGGTTCAAATGTAGTATTTAGCATGATTTTTTTCCCTAAATATAATCTTGGGAATTGATATTAGGTGTGGTATCTACAGGACATACCGCATGAATAAACTCAGCTACATTAGGTAGAGCATCAAATTCATGCTTAAGAATTGCTATATCGTATACATCATGCCATTCTCCCTTACGAAAAATCGCTTCACGTTGTCGACCTTCAATCTTCCAACCACATTTTTTAACATAAGCCCCCATACTTGGCCCATTGAAGTCTAAAACTGGACCATATAAACGTCTGAGTCCGACATTGTAAAATGCCCATGCCATGGTTAACATAATGACTTCTGTACCAAAGCCTTTTTTATTTTTTTCGGGTAAGATTTTTATTGGCATATTCGCTGACTGATTATGCCAATCAATGTCCCACAACCCTGTGATACCAATTGCGTCATTCGTTTCATTATCTACAATAATTAAGCGATAATTTGAACTATTTGTATTTGACTGAATCCAATTATTTTGGGAAAAAACAGATACAGGAAAAGACCATCCTGTTACATTTCCAGCCACAAAAGGATCATTCATCAATTTTTGTAATAAAATATCATCGTGTAACTCAATTGGTCTAAGAGACACATTTTTAGATTTAATCATGACATTATTTCCCATTTGGTTTCCGATAAAGCGGAAAGTATTCTGTTAACTGTCCAACCCTGCCATTTTTATTTAACAATTTGAGATAAATATCAGAGTTCACGACAATACGATGCGTTTTAAATACATGTTCATTCGAACTGAATCCTTTTTTATACTCATATAATGAATCCAAACTTGCCCCAAAACCTCCGCCAAAATGCAAAATACTGTATCTCTTTTCACGCCCCCAGGCTCTTGCGATGTGTATAATCAGCTTAGCAGGTTGTAAATTTCGATAAGCATCAAGAGTACCGCCTAAATGATATTGGATAATTTTACTTTCTTGGCAATAGGTAAAGATTGAAGCAGCAATCGGTGTTTCATTATCATAAGCAGTAATTAATAAAATTCTGCCTTTTAGATTTTTGGCTAACGCTATAAAATATAAATCATCAAATAAATAAAAGTCTGATGCATTTACATGCTTCATAGTTTCAATGTAAATTTTAGAAAAGATTAAAGCATTATTTTCATTGAGTTCTTCAATCTTTGTATATATAGACTGTTTTAATGCCTTTTTAATGCCTCGTTGATGTCTAAGTTGAGTTTCAGACCAATGTTCTTCTTCTGTTTTACTCAAATCTGAAGATAATGTTGGCCCATGCTCAACGATAGTGCCAGATTTACTATTCCATCCAATATTTAAAATTGGATGTAATCGAATAAACCAAGAAACACAATTCTGCTCTTTTAAAAAATTAATTGCATTTTGTAATAACTGATCAATCTCTTGATTTGTTAATACACTATCTCCTAATGGACCACCATAACCATATGGCGAGGTTGCATCCCAAAATATACTATCTATTCTCCTAATAATTAAAGGAAAAAGTAACTCATTATTACCAAACTTAATCATTAAGCCTTTAGCCTGACCATCATCTATGACTGCTGAAGATTTAAGCCAGCCACTTAAATGATAAATATCAAAATTAAATTTCTTTACTGCAGTGTCCCATTCATCATCAACATCGACTAAAGAACATTTCACATTAGAATCCATTTTTATCACCCTGTTTATCCCCTGTAAATTTAGGCATAGAGTGACCTGATTCATCATTTACATTTTCTTTAATTAGAACAACTTTGATCGTTTTCAGCATGATTTTGAAATCCAGCCAAACAGATTGATTTTCAACATACCAAATATCAAGCTTCAATTTTTCATCCCAACTAATGGCATTACGACCATTCACTTGTGCATGACCTGTCATGCCGGGGCGCACATGATGCCGCTTGGCTTGTTCTTCATTATAAAGTGGTAAATATTCCATCAGTAACGGACGTGGCCCGACTATACTCATGTCACCTTTAATCACATTCCATAATTCAGGTAATTCATCCAAACTGCTAGATCGTAACATTCGCCCAAAGGGTGTTAATCGTTTAATATCTGGTAAAGGGTTCCCTTGGGCATCGATAGCATCATGCATACTTCTAAATTTAATCATTTCAAAAGGTTTGCCATGTAAACCTGGACGAACCTGACGGAACAAGACAGGAGTGCCTAAATTCTTTTTCACCTTATATGCAACATATAAATATAATGGCGACAGTAAAGTGAGCGCAAAAGAAGCAATCACAATATCTAGGAAGCGTTTTATCATTTTTCAGACTCCTAAAATATTTTGTAATCGTTGATTTACTTTTTCAACATCAAATTTATCAATTGCAATTTTGTGGCTTTCATCTCCCATAAATCGAATCTGTTTAGGATTCTCAATGAAATAAATCATATATTCAGCTAAAGTTTTGGAATCCCACCTTGGAATAATGAAACCGTTCCGATTTTGAATTACAGTTTCTCGGCAACCTGGAACATCTGTAGTAATAATTGCACGACCTATTGCCATGGCTTCTTGTGTGCTCCGAGGTACACCTTCACGATAAGAGGGCAATACAAATACATGACTATTCGTGATCCAGTCTTTTACATTATTCACTTGACCTCGATACTCAACAACACACGAAGCAATCAAATCATCCAACTCTGCTTGTTGTAGTGCGCCAATATTAAAAGTATCTATTTGTCCAAGAATCGTAAACTGTGTTTTAGGATATTGTTTTTTCACCAATTTAGCGGCTTGAACAAACTCATGTATTCCTTTTTCTTTAAGCAACCGACCAATGAATAAAAATTTAATAGGAAGTGAAATATCATCAACGGGTTGATATGGATATTCTTGTAAATTTAAACCTATTCCACCTAGGATCACTACTTTTTTTACTTTTATAGAATATGTTTCCAATAAATCTTTAGGGTCGTCTGGATTTAAGAAAATAAGTTGATCCAGCATTGGCAATGCCATTTTGTAGAGAAAAACCTGAATGTATCGGATAAATTTAGTTTTATGGCTTAGACCCTCTGGCTGCTCTGTAAAAGTGTAACCCAGACCCTCAAGCATACCGATTACACGAGGAACTTTTGCTAGTTTCGCAGCTAGAGTCCCAAAAATGACCGGCTTAGCAAAATATGAAAAGACCACATCAGGATTTATATGCTTTATTTTTTTTAAAAGTTGATAAGTTGCGACAATATCTGCCAGTGGATTTAATCCACCACGGTTTAAAGTATATGTAACTGGAATGGCACCTAGTTGTTCTATTTTATTTATATCTTCTACAGTGTATTGAGATGTAAAAGCATAGATTCGATGCCCCTGCTTTAAGAGGCTACGGATTAAATCTGCACGAAAATCATAAATGCTAGATGCTATCGTGCCAATAAACACTATCGTACTCATAATTTTTCAGCTTTTTTAATTTTTTTAAAAAATTATTCTTCCTGTATTTAAGTGACAAACATAGAACATTTTTCTAATAATGTGTTCCAATTGTCTCTTTTACATCTCTAATTAAAATACTTTTTTTGATCTGTGTCTTTTAAATAATTATCTATTTTGTTGCAAAAAGTTTTAAAAATTAAAGTTCCCCCAAGTCACAAAATCCAAGATATAACTTAGTCATAAAGTCTATCTAAATTTTGCAAATTTATTCAGAATGGTAAATGAGCATACAACTTTGAGCAAAGTTAGCAACTCTTTGTAAAAAATTAAAATTTCTAATATATGCATTAAAAAGCATTGAATTTCGATACCAGACTAAACTGATTTACCCCTTACCCAGCGTTAGGTTCGACGTACTGCAAGCTTTGTAAGTCAAAGCACATAAAATTCTAGCGACTGATTTGGGGCTGATTGTAAACTCATCAATTACGAGTGCAATAATTTTTAGGCTCAGGTGATCCATCAAAAAATATATTGATGAATAGCTCTTCAATAATGTCTTGCTACAATCAAACTACTTGTATTCATTTGCATTTTATTGTTGTTATTGAAGTAGCTTATCTACAAAATTAACTTTTATAAGCTCCTACTTTCTATTCACAACCAAATTTAATAATTCTTGCATTTCCTTTGCATCATCATCAGATAAATCCCGATTTCTTCTCCTCGAAAGATTCTGCCCCAAGCCCAAAAAACCAATTGTATAAATAAAAAAATATTTCAACTTAAAATAAATAAAATTATATATCTTATTATTCATTTGATAATAATTTCTTATTTTATGTTCATCTGAACATGTTTTCAAAAGATTATCGATAGAGATATTTCCAAATTCACGATAAAAAAGCAGTAAATCTGGAAGAATTGCTATTTTTAAATCATTTTTACCATATGCGCGGCACCACAGCTCAAAATCTTCAGCACGAGGATAGTCTAAACTATATAAATTTCTTAAATACCATTCTTTTCTAGCCATCACAGTTGGATGAGCTATATGAAACTTAAAAGGTTTAGATATTTCAGTAATAAGTGAATTAACACTTCTGAATCCACAGACTCTATTCTGATCATCTATAGAGACCAAACCCGTAGAAACAAGATCAACTTGATCATTTTCTAAAAGATATTTTAATTGTATTTCCAAACGACTGGGATGCATAATATCATCTGCATCCATCCTTGCTATAAATTTACCTTCAGATTCCTTTATTAATTGATTTAGACGCGTGGGTAATTTCTTATTTTCACCATCACAGAGCACTTTAATCCGTCGATCATTACCTGCAAACTCTTTAGCAATCTTCAGAGAATTATCTGTGGATCCATCATCCACAAGAATTAACTCCCAATTTTTATATGATTGACAAAGTACAGACTGAATGGCAAAAACCAAGAACTTTTCAGCATTATAAAATGGAATACCTACACTAATAGTAGGTGTATTTTCAGATTCATTTATCATAGAAATAAAAACCAATGTAAATTAGAATCAAGATCAAAACATAATGAATTTTTATTTTTTCCTTAACAAAAGGTGAATAAAATAACGGTGAAATTAGTAATGGAATAACACACCATGAAAACAATCCCCAACGATCTGAAAATGGCAGTTGAAATGCCATAAAAAATATAACACTTGCAATAATATAATAAGAAACAAGAATATTATATTGATAAGATAAATCAATATCAGTTAACTTATTTTTAACATACAGAGATACAAACAGAAAAAAAGTATTAAATATTACAAACTGTGGCCTAAAACCTATGCTGTAATCAGAAACTTCATCCGAAAAATAGTCTGCGTGTCTATCGTCACCTAAAAAATCTAAAAACACTGATGAAAAGTTTAAAAAACCATAATTAAAGTAAGATAAAATTATAGAAAATAAATAGATAAGAATTAGTAAATTAAAAGTTCTAATTTTACTTATGATAACAGAAGAAATAAATATTAAAATTGGTATAATTGAGGTCAAATGAAAAGCTAATGACAAAAACATACACAATAAAATTATAATATTATTTTTCTTACCAAGCCATAAAGAATAAGCAAGTAACAAAAAAGCTAAAGATACACCTTGCCTGATCACATTAATACTCATACTTAAATAAAAGAAAAATGAAATGCATGCAAAGAAAGTAATAAGAAGATTTGATTCAAATTTTTCAGTATAGTTCTTTAATGATTTGTAAGTAATTATATAAAATAAGAAGGATATTAATAAAAGAAAATAAGTATAACCTAAATTAAAATATCTTAGAGTCGAAGCAATTAAACCGAATAAAATACCATCACTAAAATTCAACTCAGATGTTTCATTCCAAAGTATATCAAAATAACTAACTGTATCAGCTCCTACATCATATTCCCTGAGACCCACAAGGAATATTAAAAAAATTAAAGGTAAAAAAACTAAATATTGACCTAATTTATTCTGTAGTAAAACATCCTTCTTAATTTCAGAAGATAAAGCAGAAGCCAAGACCAAGCAGGCTGTACAAAAATAAATTAAATTGTATAAATTTAAAAAAGCAGTATTATCAATTAATATCATTAGAAATACTATCCATATTATTATACAGGGCTAAAAGTTCGACGGATTTTTGTTTTATATCAAAACCCCTCTTAGCAAGCACTTCGATATCACTACCAAACTGATTGCTTACTGGATTTATATATTCAAACGCTTTAATCCATCCTTCAATGTTATTTAAGTCTTTAAAATCAATTAAGTTTACACCCAGATCAACTTCTTTTGATATCTTAGAGGATATTATAGACTTTAAACCAATTGCTTGACTTTCCACTAACACCACTGGAAATCCTTCATGTAATGATGGCATTAACATGACATCAGCACCAGCCATTAAGTTTGGTATATCATCTCTAATACCTAATAAATACACATTTTTATCTAAAGTGTAATCTTGTATCATTTGCCTAATAGGGTTCTCTAAAGGACCTTGACCTACAATCAAAAATGTAAAAGAAATATCTTGCTCCTTTAATTTTCTAGCAATTTCTAACGAAAATCTATGGTTCTTTACCTCACTTAACCGGCCAACTTGAATAATTTTCAATCCTTGAATATCATGTTTAATGCTTTTCCAATAATTTTTATTTTTTTCTGCTATTTGTCTATATAATTTTAAATCAATAGCATTATTTAATAACCAAACATTTTCTGTTGTCCCAAATAAATATTCCGCTGCTTCTTTGCCACACGCTATTTTTTTGGTTGATAATCTTTTATTTAAATATACTGCAAATTTTTCATATAAAAAAGCTAGAACTCCAAATTTACCATTACTTGTATTATGCGAATGTGAAATTCGATGCTGAATACCAGCCCTTTTTGCTGCTAACAGATGAAAAGCATTACTTAGCAACATATGTGCATGTACAATTCGATATTCAGAATGTTGCTTTAAAAAACTTGTTAGCTTAAACATACGTTCAATTGGATTCTCGGCAAGAATTGGAAAAATTCTGCCACCCAATTCTTGAATTTCATCATCATAATCCCCTTGTTGAGTCGTAAATTTAATAAAGTCAAATTGAACTTGGGTGCGATCAATATTACGATATAGATTCATAAGCATAGTTTCTGCACCAGCACGATCCATTTGACCAACTATATGTAAAACTCTAATCACTAAAGATTCCTACCCATACATTTTTAAAATTTTCGGTATTAAACTGATTTGCATTCCTGACAGGAGTTTTATATATTCAGGATTTTGCTATTGTTATATTGCAGCTGCAAAACCAGTCTCTTTATGTTCAAATTCAACAACAGTTCAATATTTATTCGAGCTATTTAATGCTAGTTTTTATTAGAAATCCTTATTATCCAGTATTAAAAATGATGTTCTATCGAATAATCGACCAGCTAAAACATCAACGATTCAAGAAAACTCTAGAATGAATCTAAGCCTATCAACTTAAGTATCCGTTACTACTAAAATATCACTTTATCTTTGATTTTAAATAACTTTTAATCAATTTCTTATGCGTTTTTTCGATACCTAAACCATATATTAGCGAAATTACTACTAAAGTTTCTAACACAAAAATGGTTAAAAATCCAACAAAACCACGTAAAACAACAAATTCAGCTATCACCTTGAGGGCTAAAATAATTGCACCAGTCGTAATCATTATATTAACTAAAACATTCCTTAAAAATTGAGATAGATCAAAATCAGTGATCAGTTTTTTTACTATCCATAAGTTTAAAAATGATGCTAATGCAGTATTAATGACATAAATAATATAAGCATAATAATAATTAAAACCAAATTTAAATAAGACATAAACCAATGGAACGGATAACAGAATAAGAGTACCAGTTAAAATACTAAATTTTTTCAAATTACCAGTAGCATGAATTAACATAACAATTGGATAAAAAATCACCTCAATTAAACTAGAAATTAGTACAAAAATAGTAATGACTTTAGTATAATCCGGTGGAGATCCCAGCCAAAATTTTAGAATATAATCAATATTAAATATAATAGGAGCACAAAATATCAACATAAAATAATAAGAATATTTTGCCGAGTAAAATGTTAACATATTCATTCTATCAACATCATTATCAGCATAGCTACGCATTAATTGAGGTTTAACCGCAACCGATAGATTACTAGATAAGCTATATAAAGCTGCATTAATTTGATAACTTATCTTTATACTTGCCACTGCTATCAAACCAAAAAAGTTATTCATCAAGAGCATTATTCCCTCGACTTTAAAAACCACACAAAAATTTAAATACAATTCCCAACCAATAAAATTTATTATTTTTTTTAAAAAATCATTATCTATATAAAATTTAATCCTTGCTTCAACAATATTTAATTGACTATAAATTACATAAGTTAATCTTGTCAAAAATACTATACAAACAAAACCTAACGCATAATATAAAAGCTTATCATGAGTAAAGAATATTAAAATATACGCCAATATTAACTTCAAAGTTACATCAAGTATAGAAATCAAAGCATATATTCCAAATTTCTCTTTCGCCATCAATATGGATTCAAATGGAATAGTAATAACCAAAATAAATAGAGATATTATTGATAAATGAAAAACTTGCATGGAAATATTTATTTTTTCAGCAGGTAACTTAACAAATGAACCAATTATATAAGCACCAAAAATTTCAATTAATATGCAAAAAAATAATGCAATTAAAATATGTAGAAAAAATGCTGTAGAAAATATTTTTTGAATATAAGATGTAGTACCTTTCCCCATCTCTATATTTAAGAAGCGATTTGTTGCATTTGATAATGCAGCCTGAAAAAATGAAATTAATGCAATAACTCCTGCTATTGTCCCATAAAGACCAAAATCCTCTACTCCAAGATTATTTAATAATATTCTAGTTGAATATAAGTTCAGAACAACCGTAACCAAAAGCCTAATATACAAAGCCAATGTATTATTTAAAATTTTTTTATTTTTAGACATAATTTTAAATCAACTTTTAAATATTCAAACATATAAAAAATTGCTTTATTTAATTTTTGCAAAACCAAATAAACTGGCCTATGATTTCGAAAACTTTTTTATTTTAATATGCTTGCCTGCGAATTCCTTATATGACCTTACCAGCATTGAATTCATAATTAATCGATGGTTGAGTAAATTTTACACCACTTTATCTAATGTATTTTTAATTATATTAAAGAAATCATACACTCAATAAAGTGCTGTCACTAAATACAATACTGTAATTATTGTAGATTAGAGAATTTCAATCCTTTTTCATCATATCCTGCTTGTATCACATATACAAATACTACGTCATATTGATGCCACGTTTATACTCTTGGAATGCAGTTCGCTTGCACTATCGTAAAAAATTATAATTGCACTGTATAATTTGATGTATTAGTATATTTATTAAACAATCTCAATCACTCCCCAAAGATTGAAATATATTTATAATTTACAATAGTTTATAGGGGTACAGAGTGAAATTACTACAATATATTGGCCTTTTAGGGTTCACACTCAGCACTGTCGGTTGTGCTCTAGCACCAGGCCTTCAAACTTACAATTTACCTGAACAAGGTGTCTACCAAACTGAACTTGGTAGTACAGTGCATGTCATTCAACTCAACCAAAATACTTTACGTGACTTAAATCAAACTTCAAACAACGATCTACAAGATTATTCTAGCTTATTTCGCCACTCCCAACTCTCATACAAGTTGAGTCCAGGCGATATTCTATCCATTTACTTGTGGGCTTATCCTGAAATTACACCTGCAGCGAGTAATGTTTCCAGCGAACAATCGGTTCAAGCCAATGGTTATCAAATTGATCAAAGCGGCTATATTCAATTTCCCATGATTGGGCGCTATAAAGCTGCTGGAAAATCACTCCCTCAAGTGAATCAAGAGTTGCGTAGTCAACTCTCTGGTTATTTAAAAACACCTGATGTGATTGCGCGTGTCTTGTCTTATCAAGGCCAGCGTTATTCAGTCCAAGGCAATGTAATGAGAGGTGGGCAGTTCTTTCTGAGTGATCAGCCCGTCAGTGTCTATACCGCTCTTAGTATGGCTGGTGGGATTAATACGCAATATGGTGATAACACCTCTATCACGTTGGTACGCCAAGGGCGAACTTACAAGTTGAATAGCATCCAACTCGAAAAATCTGGTTATTCATTACATAATTTGCTTATCCAACCCAATGATACACTCTATGTAAATTCTAAAGAGGATCAGAAAATTTATGTCATGGGTGAATCTGGTAGGAATCAATCTTTGCCCATGCGTGATCAAGGCATGACCCTAAGTGATGTTCTGGGAGAAAGCCTAGGCATTGATTCAAATACTGCAAGTGCAAAACGAATTTATGTACTCCGTAGTGACCCGAAGCAGCAACAAACTGAACTGTATCATATGAATTTAATGAGTCTTGGTGATTTCGGTTTAGCCAATCAATTTAGAATGCGTAGCAATGATATTGTTTATGTTGACTCTACAGGCTTAGCCCGTTGGCAACGTATCATTACCCAAATTTTACCGTTCTCTAATGCTTTATATAATATTGATCGATTGGGAACTAACTAATACATATTCAAAATATTCTTATTATGGGCTGTATTGGAAATATTTGTCCTTGTCCGATGGCAAAATACGTTTCCAAGCAGAAATTTCTTCAATTGCATATTGGACAAGCATAGCCGTTTCCCAAAGGGAGAATATTTCGTTTGGGTCCCTGATAAGGTAAAAATATTTCCAATCCTTACCAGCATGAACGAGCCGTTTTTGATGACACTGGTCAACTTATACAAACCTGTATAAGTGACTGGAAACAATAAATTTAACCCATAGATAATAAAATTATGAGCCAAAATACCAATAAAGTAGAAACAAGTGATTTAAAAGAACTATTTTTTTCACTCATCGCTCAATGGAAACTGATTGCGTTATGCACCATCTTTAGCTTGGGGTGTGCACTGCTTTATTTAAGAGCTACACCTAACACTTATGCAGTGAGCGCTTTAATTCAGGTGGAAGACAGTAACGGGGCTGGTACCGCTGCCTTACTCGGTGATTTATCATCCATGGTAGATCAAAACTCACCGGCTCAAGCTGAAATCGAGATTCTTAAATCTCACTTAGTACTCGGAAATGTAATTCAACATCTCAACCTAGACTTACAAGTCTCTGGTACAGAAAACTCATTTTTCGACCGTTTACTCTCTCCGCACATTTATAAAACCCAGTACAGTACGCAATCTGTCCTGTTTAAAGATAACGAAAAAGCATTCGACATAACACAATTTAAAGTCCCAGAAAACTACGAAGATCAAAGCCTTGAACTTCGCTTCACAGATCATCAATTCAGTTTAACAGATCCCAAAACTGAGCAAGTCTTGCTTACAGCCAAGGTCAATCAACCGAATAGCATTCGTACTGCGGATGGCGTGTGGAATATTACGATTCACACTCAAGATCAACTCAATGATACCTATCTCATTCAGAAACAATCTTTACCTGCCGCAATAGATAATATCCTCACCAATTACTCAGTTGCAGAAAAAGGCAGGCTCACTGGTATTCTAGGACTCAACTATCAAGGCACAGATAAAGAGCATATTATTAAAGTACTGAATGCCATTTTAGTCTCATATAGCCAACAAAATATTGAACGTCGTTCTGCAGAAACCGCACAGACACTGAAGTTCTTAGATGAGCAACTACCTGAGCTAAAACAACAACTTGATGTTGCAGAACGTGAATTTAACAAATTCCGGGAAGAATACAATACGGTTGATGTTACCAGAGAGTCTGAGCTTTATCTTACACAAAGTATTAACCTTGAAACTCAGAAAATCGCCCTACAACAAACACGTGCTGAATTGGCACAGAAGTACACGGCTGCACACCCTGAAATGAAACAAGTTAATGCTCAACTTGAAGCAATTAACAATAAAATTAATGAACTCAATACAACACTTAAACAATTACCCGACTTGCAACGCCGCTATTTACAGTTGTACCGTGAAGTCGAAGTTAAACAACAACTCTATACCAACTTATTAAATTCTTACCAACAACTGCGTATTTCCAAAGCAGGTGAAATTGGCAATGTTCGTATTGTCGATACTGCAATCAAACCAATTAAACCGATTTCACCTAAAAAATTACAGATTTTAGTTTTATCTATTTTCTTAGGTGCTTTCTTCGGTACACTTTTAGCCTTTCTACGCAACTTGCTACGTACAGGCATTAAAGATGCAGCTCAAATTGAAAATGTATTAGATCTGCCTGTGTATGCAACTGTTCCGCATTCACCTATACAAGAAAGCCATAGTAAACTGCTTGAAAAGAAGAAACATATTCCTATTCTTGCAGTTAAAAATAGTGATGATATTGCGATTGAAAGCTTACGCAGCATGCGTACCGCTATTCAATTTGCGCTCAATCATGCACCTAACAATATAATTATGATTTCTAGTCCAGCACCAGGACTAGGTAAATCCTTTATTGCCACTAACCTCGCAGTGATTCTAGCGCAAACCAATAAGCGTATATTGTTGATTGATGCTAACCTGCGTCGTGGACATTTACACCAATATTTCAATCAAGATAATCAAGCAGGTTTAGCAGACTTTTTAAAGGGTCAGCAGCCTCTTGAAAAGATTATCAAACATACAGAAGTTGAAAATCTATCGTTCATTACATGTGGTGAAAGCCCAGCAAATCCTTCAGAGTTATTAAGCATGGAGGGCTTTAAAAATCTACTCGAACAGCTCTCTGGTCAATTCGATCATATTATTATTGATACACCACCCATTTTGGCGGTGACCGACAGTATTATCATTTCACAATATGCAGGTGTGAATCTTGTGATTGCACGTTATGCAAAAACCCAAATGAAAGAGTTAGATCTTGTTATTCATCGGTTTGAACAAGCCAATACCAAAATTACGGGGATTATCATCAACGATATTCAACGTACTGTAGATTCACATTATGGCTATAACTATGCTTATGATTATAAGAGCTCGAAAAAAGTTTAATTTATTTTCAAAATCCATTCATAGAAAGAACGAGTATCATGCTCGTTCTTTCTCACTTATATAATCAAATCAAGTGCAACATAATAGTCGAATAAAGTTGGATAGATCCTCCATCCCCCTAACCTCTTCTAATGCTCATTTATGCAGAATATTAAACGATCCTCAATCAATATGAGAATCAATTAAGCCACTTTACCTGTGACTAAAATTTTAGTCATGCGTATTGCCTAATAAAGCTTTCAGTAAACCCTGAGTCGAAGCATCAAACTGTGCAATATCCGTTTGCTGACCATTCAGTACTGGCAATAACTGATTGGCAATTTCTTTGCCTTTTTCCACGCCCCATTGATCAAAGGGATTAATATTCCAAATCACCGATTGCACAAACACTTTATGTTCATAGAGTGCAATAAGCATACCTAAAGTTTTTGGATTCAACTCATTCACCAATATTGTCGTGCTTGGCTGATTTCCCTCATATTTTTTATATTCAGGTAGATTTTCTACCTCATTCTCGCACAATGCTTGATTACCAAAAGCCAGTAATCTTGATTGTGCCAAACAGTTGGATAGTGCCAAATGATGTTGCTCAATGAGAGCCTCGGCATTTTCCACATAAGTGAATTGCTTGGCATTATAACGCTGTACGGGTGCGATAAAATCGCAACTCACCGCATGTGTACCTTGATGTAACAACTGATAAAACGCATGCTGTGCATTCGGACCCACCTCTCCCCACACAATCGGGCAAGTCGAGGATTCAACTTTTTGATGATCACGTTGTAAAGATTTACCGTTAGATTCCATCTCAAGTTGCTGTAAATACGCAGCAAAATATTTCAATCGACCATCATAAGGCAGAACAGCATGGGTTTGCATATTCAGATAGTTGGTATTCCATACCCCCAATAACCCCATTAGCACAGGAATATTTTGCTCAAACGGTGCATTTTGAAAATGCTGATCCACCAAATGTGCACCTGACAACAATGCTTTAAAGCCGTCAACCCCAATTTGCAAAGCAATGGGTAATCCAATGCAAGACCAAAGTGAATAACGCCCCCCGACCCAGTCCCATAATAAGAACTGATGATCAGGATGAATCCCCCAAGCCGTCATTTTTTCAGGTTTAGTCGACACGCCAATAAAATGACTTTTTAGAACACAATCACGTTGCCCTAAAGTTTTCTCTAACCATAGGCGAACTGTTTCAGCATTCGACAAGGTATCAATCGTGCCGAAAGATTTGGAAGAGATAATAAATAAGGTCGTTTCAGGTCTTAGCTGATGCAAGAGCTCTGAAAGCTGGCTGCCATCCATCGTCGAAACAAAATGTACATTTAAGGGTTTCGCTGTTTGGACTTTAAAATCCGATAAGGCATGAGAAACCATCAAAGGACCCAAATCTGAGCCACCTACCCCAATGTTTACCACATCTTGAATGACTTCACCCGTCACACCACGATATTGCCCCGCATGAATTTTTTCGACCAAATTAAACATCCGATCTAATTGTTCATGCACTTGCTGAGATAATTCTGGGAAAACTTCAGAATCTTGAGGCAAGCGCAAAGCCCAATGCATCGCTGCACGTTGCTCTGTGTAATTAATGGCCTCAACGGAGAATAACCGACTGATCCAAGCTTTTAATTGTTTTGCTTCTGCTAATAAGAACAATGCCTTTATCACAGGCAAATTGACACGGTGCTTACTAAAATCGAAAAGTAAATCTTCACAACGCAGACTGAAGTTTTCAAAGCGTTGTGCTTGTTCTGCAAAAAGCTGGTTCAAATGAATCGACTGCATTTCTTCCGCTAACTGATGTAGTTTTTGTTCAGTAGAAGGAAATGCTTGCTTAGGAAAATTTTCGATATTTTCTCTCATATTCGACCAACTCCCTCATATGCAAAACCCTGCGCTTTGACATATAGAGGATCATAAATATTACGTCCATCTAGAATAAGTGGATGACGCATCAATTGCTGTAGTTTTTTATAATCAGGGCTAGAGTATTGTTTCCATGCGGTGATCACACATAAGGCATCCGCACCTTGAGCTGCATCATAAGCATCTGTACACAAAGTTAAATCTTCACGATGACCATACTGTTGATATATTTCTTTCAGCGCTTGTGGGTCATGAAGTTTAACCTTTGCACCTTGTGCCCAGAGTGCATTCAGCATTGCATGAATTGGGGAATTATGAATACTCGAGGTATTTTCTTTGAATGATGCTCCCCAAATTGCAACAATTTTATTTTTTAAATCCGAATGGTAATAATTCCAGAGTTTACGAAATAAAATTTCTTTTTGCTGCTCATTGATCTCCAAAACTTGCTGCAACAGACGGCTTTTTGCACCACTTTTTGAAACTTCACTGGATAATGTCAAAATATCATGCGAAAAATTTTCGCCACCAAAACCGGCTCCAGGTGCTAAATAAGCCGAGCCTATTCGCGTATCTGCCCCCATCCCCTGTTTAACATTGGCAATATCAATACCTAATTTTTCAGCCACCATCGCCAAATCATTGATATAACTGATCCGAGTCGCCAACATGCCTGAAATACTCAGTTTAGTAAATTCTGCATCTAGAATCGGCATGAACAAATATTGATTAGTTGTACTAAATATCGGTCGTAATAATTCTTCAACCAAAGTTTTAGCCTGTTCTTCTTCCACCCCCACAATGATCTGCTTCAGATGAAGTACACTATTGATGGCATTACCTTCTTGAATCACATCAGGTAAATAAACCCAATAATCTTGAGGTGAAATCTCACTAAGCTTGTTCGTACCATTTAATCCAAAAGTTGCAGCATTAATCATCAATCTTGGATGAATAATCGGTTTCATAGCCAATGCTTTAAGGGCCTGAACCGCTAATCCAATCTCAGTTGGACTATAACAAAAGAAATAAACATCTACATCTAAAGGAAGTTCAACGACAGAACAATAAAGAAGATGCCCAAGTTTATGCTGTCGATTAAGACGAAAATTGACATCTTCATCTAAATACTGAACCCTTTTCTGATGGGAATGCTCATTATTTTTATGACTGCACCAATACACTTGATTGCCATATTCGGATAACAATACTGCCATGACACCAGCATTCAGTGTCGCACCTAATATCGCAACTTTCATGATTCACCTACAAAGCTTATTTTTATTCGACATTCAATTCGGCAATCAACTGCTTAAACTCATGTCCTAATTTTGGATGAGCAATACCATAATGTAAAACAGCCTTTAAGTAGCCAAGTTTGCTTCCACAGTCAAAAGTTTCCCCTTTCATGCGATAGGCTTCAACAACATCAGTGGTCTGCAACATGGCAATCGCATCTGTTAACTGGATTTCATTGCCTGCCCCTTTGGGGGTCTGCTCTAAGAGCTGCATAATTTTTGCAGGCAGAATATAACGACCCACCACAGATAAATTCGATGGCGCAGTTCCAACCGCAGGTTTTTCTACAATGCCCTGCATGGCAATACTTTCACCTTCTGCAGGAGATTTAGCTACATCCACAATACCATATTGATCCACCATGTGATCAGGAACTGCTTCAACCATAATTTGTGCAGCTTGAGCAGCTTCATAACGCTGAATCATGCAGGCAAGATCATTTTGATCCGATTTTTCTTTGACCAAAACGTCTGGCAATAAAACTGCAAAATCATCATTACCAATAATACTCTTGGCACAAAGCACAGCATGACCCAAACCTAACGGTTGCGGTTGGCGTACACTCACAACACTGACGTGCGCAGGTAAAATTTCAGTAATTTCTTTTAGAAGATCGGTTTTATTTTTTTGTGCCAATGTTGTTTCAAGTTCAAAATTTCGGTCGAAATAGTTTTCGATCGATGCTTTAGATGCATGGGTCACTAAAATAATTTGTTCAATCCCAGCTTGAACCGCTTCACGCACCACATATTCAATTGCAGGACGGTCAACTACCGTGACCATTTCTTTAGGAATTGACTTACTTGCAGGTAAAAAACGCGTACCTAAACCAGCAACAGGTAAGATTGCTTTTTTAATCATGAAATTGAACTCGAATCATTACTAAATTTAAGACTTAACTTGATCTTCAGATTTTTTTGGTGCGTTACCTTGAAATAAAGAGGGGCCAACATGACCAGGGGCATTAATCCCTTCACGCTTTGCCATCACTGCAACCGTTCTAAACATAATTTTAAAATCGACTAAGGTGTTATGGTGATCGACATACCATACATCACACTTAAAGCGTTCTTCATAATCTAACTCATTACGCCCACTGACTTGTGCAAGCCCAGTCATGCCCGGTCGAACTTCTAAGCGACGTGCTTGTTCTGGTGAATAAAGCTCTACAAAGTCTTTCAACATTGGTCGTGGGCCGACAACGCTCATGTCACCCTTTAATACATTAATGAGTTGTGGCATTTCATCTAAAGAGGTTGAACGTAATTTTTGCCCAAATGGGGTAATGCGTTTTTCATCGGGTAGTAAGTTGCCATCCCGATCATACGCATCTTTCATAGAGCGAAATTTAATCATTTTAAAAAGTTTGCCATTCTTACCAGGACGTTCTTGGCAAAAAAAGATTGGTGACCCCAAATTTTTTCGTACTTTATAACTAACAATGAGGAAAATTGGAGACAATAATGTTAGTGCAATTAATGATATAACGATATCAACCAGTCTTTTCATTGCTATCTTACTCTGTTTTTTCAACTTTCTTACGTAGAAACGTATTATAAATTTTACCTAGCAGATTCGCTGGCATAAGTCTAAATGTAGACCGTACAATGAAGTACATATTAGCATAAAACGGTGACTGTATTTTTAGTTGTTTTTTTAAATCTAGTAACTGTTTTTCACTTTTAATATATTGGAAACCTTTACGGCGTGCGTGCATACCATTACCTACACGAGCATATAACAGTACATCTGGCAAGTTCGCAACTTGATAGTCGTTACCAATTACACGTAGCCATAAGTTGTAGTCTTCCATAAACAAATGATGTTGATACCCTCCCAAGCTTAAAATCACATCACGTTTATACGCAACTGTCATATGATTGAATGGACAGCGATTTTGTGCAAATTTCTTTATTTGTTCATAAGTTGTAGGTACAGCTTTAAGTACATCTGCATCTGAAATATTTTGATCAAACTCTAAAATCTGACCACCGAACAAGACTACATTTGGATTCTGTTCTATAAATTTAATCTGCTTTTCAAATCGATCAGATGTACAAATATCATCTGTATCCATACGAAAAACCCAATTATAACTACATTGTTTTAAACCTTCATTTAAGGCTTTTCCAAGACCCACATTTTGAGGTAAAGGTACCACCTTCAGTGGACTACCAATTTTTGACTGCCACTTTTGTACACAAGCAGTCAGTTCCTCACCGATGGGACCATCTAAAACTAATACAATTTCAGTTGGTTTAGTCATCTGTGAGTCCCAAATACTTTCAAAGCATTGATCTAGAAATTTAGGATTCTCTTTATAATAGAGCGATATTAATATAGAAAAATTCACGTTAAACTCGCTCCATATGCACTTCCGACTTTTTAGAAAAAGCTAAAATTAACAAGTAAAATAATACGAAATCTAATGGGGAGAAAAAACCTAATTTATCAAAAAAATATCGTATATAAATAACTAATAGTAGAAAAAGAAAAAACCACTGTTTCTTTAAAATTAAAAAAAATGGGATACACAAAAAAATAAAAGTTTGAAGTAAACCAAAACGAGAATGTCCTAAAATAAAAGAATTATGCGGATTACCATTGTAACTTACAGCTAGCTGACAACAGTGGTCAATATTTCTACCCCAAAATAATTCATTATATGAATTTAAAATTCCACTAAAATATTCAGCTCTTAATGCAGTCCTTGGGCTCTCTAAACCATACTGAAAACTTGTATTCAATGTAAGAAAAGAAATGATTGATTCAATATTTAAAAGTATCGCTAATGATAATAAAATAAATATTGATGTAAATAAGATTATATTATTCTTGAGTCTATCTAAGAATGGAGTCATAAGAAGCAGGAAAGAAAGAGCAATTCCTGTTCTACCAAAAAGAAAAATGCATAAAATAAAAGTAATAACAAACACAAATAAAGGTTGTTTTTTGTTTTCGATATAATATGACGCTGAAACAAAAATTGCTAAGAGCAATAAAATTGCACTAACAACATTTCTACTACCTGCATTCAAAATTTCATTTAGACTTTCAATATCAAAGCCAGAGTGAACAATACACAAAATACAAAATACAGCATAAAAAATGTAAACATATAAAGAGAATTTAGCTTTATTGTTAATTTTAGAAGCACTATAAGCTAAAATAATAGAGGATAAACCATAAAATACATTTACCACATTACTCAGTGCAAAATAGTTTCCTGCAAAAAGAGAAAGGAGCAAAAAAAATAAAAAAAAGAATAAAATTAAAAATAAGCTTTCATATTTCATTGATTTAACAATGTATAAAAATAACATACATGTTGTCGAAATAATTAAAGCTTGAGATACCATCCCCCCAATCCAATAATATATAAAGATAGAAAGTAAGAGTAGGGAAGAAATAAATATATTAATAAAATTATTATTGATTCTAATCATTTCAATCCCCCATGAGCCGAAATAAATCCATCCACAGTTTATTAATAGTTTCAGGATCAAATCGTTTAGAAGCTTTCAAGGAATTTAACGAAAACTCATTAATTTTATCTTCACTTTTCATTAAAACTCTTAACTTATTTGAAAAATCATCAACATCACCTAGCTTAACTAAAAATCCATTAAGTTCATGATTTATTACTTCTGAAGGACCATATGGACAATCATAAGAAATAATTGGGAGAGAGAATTGCTGAGCCTCAATTAAAACCATCGGCAAGCCCTCGAATATTGAAGTCATTACATATATAGAAGAACTCTTATAAACTGATATAATATCCGAAGTTACATCTTTTAAATAGATATTCTCTAGATCATATGTCTTTTTCAACTGAAGTAAATTTTCCTTTTCCTCACCCTCTCCATAGATCTCTAAAACCCAATCTGGAAACTCTTTATAAAGTTTAGCCCATATTTTCAAAAGATCCTTGTAGTTTTTTTGAAAATTATACCGACCAACAGCAATAATTTTTTTATTTTTAGATACATTAGAAACATTACTGTTAACTTTTAAATAACTAGCATTGGGTATGCAAACTTTACTATTAATAAAACTATAACTTTGTAAATCATTCTGCGTTAAGGTAACAACATAATTTACGACTTTAGGATAAATTAAAGCACTTAATTTTCTAATTAAAAAAGATCTACTTATGAAAGCCACATGCTCTAAAGAAATAACCTTCCCTTTATTACGCGGCAACACCAGACCAGTGAATAATGTTAATTTCCCCATATTATGCACAACAATATAATCATAATTATTTTTTGATAATTTTTCTTTGAGCTTAATATAAAATGAAAATAAATTTCCTTTTAGCGATTGAACCTTTACAGCATCATTTAATTCATAAGCAACTGATTTTTTATCAGTATTTCTATTTATTATTGTCACATCAAAATTATTAGTTTCGACCAATTCATTTGCTAAATTACATGCAACCCTTTCTATTCCTGATCTAAATTTTAATGAATTAACTAAAAAAAGAACTTTTTTCTGTGCTGACATATAGATACTTCCAAGTCTTACAAATCAATATTTGATATTTTTATATTCAAAAATATCAAATAAACTTAAATAATAAAATTTCAAATATTCTATTTTAAATGCATTAAGCTTAAAATTCTTCAAACTACTTACACTAAATAAAGCTAAGAAAAAGAAAAAAGTATATAATGAACTTCTGTTAATCATATGTTATCTCTCCACTCCAAGTTCACTACTCCCTTTTCAGCAAAAATATCATATAACTTCTTATATTTATTTCGCAACCGCTCATCACTTAATGAAAAAACTTTTACTCTATCGCAACTAATAACATTCAAAGCAGCACTGCTAAAAAAAGTATAAACATTAATCTTAATATGTGAATCACTAACCAATAGATTATAAATATAATCCTCAAAAATTAGTTCTGTACTTATATACTCTATACTATCATATATAGTATTTTCTCTAGGATGAGGGAAATAATAACTATTTTTAAATTTAGAAAGTATTTTTTTTAACTTATCATCCGACATTTCATGCAACAGAAATTCTTTATATGGTTGACCAAGGAATATAGAAATCTCTCTTTCTACAACTCCATTAGCAATATTTTGATTTAAATTCAAGCTGACAATCTTTTTACAATCAACTATATTTGGTAAACCTTTATAAATTGTATAATGTTTTGAAATCTTACCTTTTATATACTCTAATCTTTTATTATTTTCAAAAAAATCACCATCAACAAATATATTACCTAATCCATCATCAAATGAGATAATATCTTTAAATCCAATAAGTTTTAGCAAAGTAAAAATATGCTTATCATTAATAGTTGATAAAAAAACGCTATCTACATTTGATAAATGTTTTCTTAATTTCAAAACAAATAGAAAAAAATAAATAAATTTTACAAAAGGGTTGCTTTTATCAACTGTATACCTAAAACTCTTACTCATCTTCTTAGATAAAATATTGTAATAATAATCATTTTTTGCATTTCCAACATGTTCAATAAAAATCAATGTATAGATCCCTTTCTCTTCTTTTAGAAGCTTATCTACAAGAAACATCTGGAAAGGTGTCATACACACTATAAGATTATTTTTTTCCAACACGATTAATTATCACCCACAACATTACTATTAGAACCACATTGCTTAACAGCAATGAATAAGGAATTAAGTCAAGAGATAATGTAACTAAATAAATCATAGCTACAAAATAAACAATAGCCGAAAAAAATGTAATCTTAGAGATTACAAAATTCTTGCCGTAGAAAAAGAAGTAATTTACTAAAACTAGATATGGCAAATTCGCACCATAACCAAGTAAATACATTACTACATAGTACTTCGAACCAACATAACTTTGCCCTAAAAACCAAAGGTACACTTGCTCTGGCAACAACCAACCAACTAGTGCGGGTAGTATACTTAAAGGCAAGCTGTACAATGTATATTTTTTTATCTTAGCTATAGTTAACGAGTTATCTTTAAGCCCTTGATAGTAATACGGTACTATTGCCTTATTGAGTGCCATAAGAACAATTGGCAATACAGTTGCTATCTGCACCCCCGCAGAATAAATACCTAAATCTGTTTTTGAGTATTGTTGATAAATAAAGATACGATCTAACTGACCTTTAATGAAAAAACTCGACTGATGCAGAATGAGTGGCAGCCCAAATGAAAAGATATACAGTAGGCCTAAGCGCATTCTTTGCCATGTAAAGCGATAATTATCTCTAAATAAGTCTCCCAACACCAAACTTGCAATCAAAAAAGTTGTTAGATTTGTAACGACTATTGCCAATATACGATAAGCGACTAGCTCCTGACTAAAGTATTCAAGAGCAGCAACCGTAAATAGAACATTGGTCAAAGATAATATAATTTGAATTATTATATATTTAAAAGGTTGCTGTTGACATTGGCGTAAGGCAAGCTGCACATTAACAAAAGACTGAAACATAGTTGCCAACACAACATATGCCATAATTTCAGCTTTAAACCACCAACAACCAAGTAATAGGATGAAAGAAATAGTAATATTAAATAAATAGCCAGCTTTAACAACTGTATTTAAAGCTTTTTTACCATAAAAATAGAAATAACGTGTAACGGCACCATCCTGACTTAATCCAACAAAAATAGCGAATAAAGACAACATGGTTAGGTAATAAGATAACTCACCAAAACCATCAGGTCCTAATTTTCTTGTTAGATAAGGCAACATGAGAAAAGGGAGACTTTTCGCAAAAAGCTCCCCAATCAAATAAATGAAACTGTCTTTTAAAACCTTCACTCAGTAGCCCTTATTCCTTTTCCTATATTAAATTTTGCTATTTTATTAGCCAATTTAATTGCGAAGTCATCAAAAACCCTACAGTAGATTTCAGACATTAATAAAGTAAGGCCGAGTACTGTTACACATGAAATAATACTTGAGATTACAAAATTATATCCATTAACTATTGCATAGTTGAATACTGGTACACCGATAATATAGATGATAGAAATATGAATTAAATAAATTGAAAATGAAAGTTTCCCTAAGTATATCAATGGTTTTTTATCTAAAATTTTATTAATAGCTTTTGACTTAAGTGCTGCGACTACAATAAAGAAACCACCTAAAAAATTTAATAAATTGTAGGTTCGATTGTCCAAAAATTTAAAAAAAACAGAATAACTTTCACTATTGTTATGTACACCACACAAATAAAGTCCAAATACAAAAAGTGATAAACTTAAAAATTCAGGAATTGACCTTTTAAATAAGTATAAAAAATAACCAAGTATAAAGCTAATAATACCTAAAAAAGCTATTCCAGAAATCTGTGCAGATAAAAACACACTCAACAAGAGGAACATATATTTAAAAATTCTATTATTATGTAAATAGCATGTAAAATATATTATAAAAGAGCCTAACAGCTCTATCTGCATAGTCCACAAAACTGGATTATATCTATTATCACCATAAATAAATGCTCCCACCCCGCCAGAATACAATGCATCTAAAAAAAATGGTGAAATTTTGATAGATTGAAACCATTCTGATGTTCTTGATAGATCAATATCAATATGAAGTATTCCCCAAAAAATCAAACATGAAAACAGTGCTGGAATAGCAAGTCTTGGATATCTCTTTATTAAAGACTCGCGTAGTTTCTTTTTCTGATCCACTGCTTTCAAGGAAGAAAGCGTCAATACGTAACCACTTAATACAAAGAAGACAAAAACGGCTCCTGTTCCAGAATAAAAAAATGCAAAAGGCGAATTATATATTGCTTCAGCAAAATTAAATTTTGGTAGCTGACTTTCATAAAAATTATGGAGTTGTGGATAAAAGACTCCGAGTAAATGAGAGAAGACAACCGCTAAGCAAGCAATCCCGCGCAGACTCTCAGCCGAGTGTATTTTATTCATATATTTAATCTCAGAAATCCTGCTTATCTCTACATACGATTTTAGGAAACCACATGCATTTATATTGCTATGGATTTAACTTATAAACTAAAACCATCATCTACAATAATATTCTGGCCAGTTACATATCTTGATTGCTCAGAAAGCAAGAATAAAACTGAACCTATGATTTCTGTAACATCTAGCATACCTGCTCCGTGCGTATGACTCTTATATGCTTCTAAAAATGGTTCAGGTTGATGATCAAAGATACCACCTGGACTTACACAATTAATGCGGAACCGACTATCGTTGACATAAGCAACTGTGTATTTGTTTAAATGGAGTGTTGCTGATTTAATTGCAGCATACTCAACAGGCATTGTCATTTTCGTGTTGTTATAGATATCAAATTTTGGAGCAACTACTCCGTAAATAGATGAGATATTTACAAGCGAAAAAGGAGTCTGACATTGTGTAAAATATTTTGCACATTGCTGTGTGAACAAAAACATACTACCTAAATGAAGTGACAAGTTCTCATTAAAGCTTTCTAGAGTCACATCAAAAAAATGTGAACCATAAGTCTTATTACGTGGATATGTTGTATTAACAGCTCCATCAATTTTAAGATCTGTTAAAAAAAATGACTTTACACTTGTTTCATTTGTTACATCCAAAGAAACCAACGATAACTTTTCGTTGGTAGGATCAACTCCTAAACTACGTAATCGAGTTTCCATAGATTCAACGTTTATATCAGCAGCAATAACTTTTGCACCTTGCTCTAATATAGCCGCCACTAAACGCGTACCTAATAATCCACCAGCACCTGCTACTAAAAAGGTTTTATTCTGTAATAAATTTTGCATCAATTATTCACCTTTAATAATAGCTTCTGCTAAACGAAAATCGTAAATATCATCAATATCTACGGCTCTTGCTTTTGGCACTTCAATACTCACAACTTTCCCTGAAAATAAACCATAGTTATTCAATACAAACTGAGGTGTTGTCGCATAGACTACCGTTGTAATATCAAAAACTTTCGGGGCATCTTGACGGCG
This sequence comes from Acinetobacter tibetensis, assembly GCF_023824315.1. Lineage (NCBI taxonomy): Bacteria > Pseudomonadati > Pseudomonadota > Gammaproteobacteria > Moraxellales > Moraxellaceae > Acinetobacter > Acinetobacter tibetensis. The sequence continues at coordinate 3,290,184 of NZ_CP098732.1, forward strand.
TGACACCTCGCCTTCAGGCTGATTTACAAGCTCAACAAAACCAGACTCGTTGTACTTAACCATATTGAAATATGGACTGCGGCTTGCTGGTGTAACTGCAATACAAATATCAGCAGTTTCAGCTTGTCTTTTTAGAATCGCAGCTTCTACATCGTATTGGCTACGTAATGGACTAGTTGCAGGCAAACTAACAAAACCATCAAATGAACCGTAGTGCTCAGTTGCCCACTCAATGGCATGACGCCAAGACAACCATTCCGGGCTTTGATCAGTTGCTAGTTCAGCAGGTCGCTCTATAAGAATTGCTCCACATTCTATAGCGACTTGAGCAATAGCCTGATCATCTGTTGAAACAAAAACTTGTTCAATCAAATCCGATGCTAAAGCTGTATCAATTGAATACTGTAATAACGGTTTTCCAGCCAGTGGTTTAATATTTTTTCCTGGTAAACCCTTAGAGCCGCCTCTAGCAAAAATAAATGCAAAATTTCTCATATAAGCAGCCTCATTTTTTCTTCACAAATTCTTTCATCTCTACAATAAGCCCTACTGTTCTTTCAGCTTCTTGTAGACTAATAGATTGGTTTGGCTGCCCATTTATTTTTCTAATAAAATCAGTAACCATTTCTAAATACATTTGATTTTTATCCCACTCAGGAGCGCTATAAATTTCTTGTCGCTCTTTAGCAGTAATCAGCACAACTTCATTTTGAATTAAATCCCACTCAATACATCCTTCACTGCCAATAAAACGACATTTACGATGTGCTTTACGCTGCAGGAAATCTAAGTGGATATTAACAACAGTTCCTTTCGATGTTGTCATTAAAAGATCTGCATTATCCTCAACTTCTAGCCCTAGCTCTTCTGAAGCACGTAAAAGGACATGTTGAGGAGTAAGTGAGCCTAAAATCCATTGAGCATAATCCAACTCGTGACTCAGCTCTAGGAGGACTCCTCCCCCTAATTCAGCTCTAGCAGATACTGTTTCGCGATAATCCTTAGTAGGTCGCCAATCTGGTAAATACTGTCCAATTTCAATAAAAGCATTATATAAGTTACCAATGACACCCTTTTGTAGCATTTGTCTTACTTGCTGCGCTGAAGGTAAATAGCGCAAACAATAACCTACTGCTACAGGTGTTTGATACTGAGCTTGAGCATATATTAATGCTTGAGCATCTGTCTGGGTAACTGAAACTGGTTTTTCTATTAATACAGGAATACTAGCTTTAATGAGCGGTATTGCATGTTGAGCATGGAAAGGGGCAGGTGAAGCAATTATTGCAAACTGAACTTGCAACTGAATAATTTCATCAATACTTTCTGCTATATGATCACTATCAGTTACTGGCTCTTTAGGAGTACGACCACTAGCAGACATCACAATTAATTTTGCTTCTGGAAAAAGCATTTTAAGGTTACGGCGATGTCGGGTAGCAATATTACCTAAACCAATAACAGCAATATTTTTCATATTATTCTAAACCCAACATATGAATATCTTTTTGCGCACGATTATAATCTTCCATATGTCCGATATCCAACCAATATTCGTGTAAAGGATAACTCGTGACCTTTTGCTGTAAAGTAATCTGCTGTTCTAATATTGTTGGCATTCCTATAAATTCAGCATTCACCTGCGCAAGTAACTCAGGAGAAATCACATATATGCCGGTATTTATATCAAAGAAATAGCTTGGCTTTTCTGTCATGCTTTGTATGACATTATCTTCTGAATTAACCACGCCATAAGGTATTTGGTACTGAAATTCACGCACACACATTGTTGCTATCGATTGATTTTTCTCATGAAAATCTAACAGTTTACCAAAATTCATATTGGTAAGTACATCACCATTGATGACCACAAAAGGTAGTTTAATTTCTTCTTTCGGCAACAAGCTTAATGCTCCACCTGTACCTAGCGGATCATTTTCATGCACATATTGAATTTGAACATCAAATTTTTCACCATTGCCAAAATGCTCGTGAATAATTTCAGGCAAATAATGTGTTGAAATATAAAACTTATAAAATCCTTGCTCTTTTAAACTTAATACGATGGTTTCTAACAGCGGCTTTCCACCAACGGGTAACATAGGTTTTGGACATTTATCAGTCAATGGGCGTAATCTGGTACCAAAACCACCTGCCATAATAAATACAGGGTTTTCTTTTCTTTTACGGCTAATTAGGTCTTCTAGCGTAATAATATTAACCAATTGACCTGCTTTTAAAACAGGTAAAGCCAAATAACGCTTTTCTCGCATTATTTCAAAAATCTGTCGATTGGTTAATTCACCCTCTTCAATTGAATAAGGGGTTAGATGCATAATCGTTTCAACAGAAGCATGTAAGTCTTGCCCTTTAAGCAAGCCACGACGGATGTCACCATCCGTTATACTGCCGAGTAAATGATTATCTTCATCGACCACTAGCACAATTCTTAACGCATACAAGTCTAACAACTCTAATGCTTTTAATATTGTGTCTTTCTTGTTCAGAACTATTTTTTTTACATCAATCATTACGTTTTAATTCCTTCGCTGGTGCACCGACATATGTTGTATGCACTAAAGTATTTTTTAACACTACAGCACCAGCGCCAATTATTGAGTGTTCACCCAACTTCTTTAATTCTAGAGGCCCCTTACCTGGCAAAATTGCAGCATTTGTGCCAATGTATACGCCAGTACCCACATGGATACAACCAGACAAATTCACGCCTGGCATAATCGACACGTAGCTATCAAATTTACAGTCATGCCCAATAGTGCAGTTGAAACTCACCACTACAAAATCTCCAAAACTGCAAGAGTTGGTAACTCTTGCACCAGCAGCAATGATCACGCCTTTAGAATGATGTAGTTGTTCACGAATTCCAAAACCTAATGTGGCCTGAGAATGGATTAAATTTGGAAAATTCAAATGAGGATAAAATTCATAAATTTTTTGACGAATTTTCGGAGCAGCGATACCTATAGTAAAGTCAATATTGGCAACACCAACGATTTCAGATTCCAAAAACACAGGGAAACCTAACAAAGTTTGGTTTTGCCCTGCTTCCTTTTCTAAAAAGCAAATATCGGTATAACCTTGATCGAGAGCTAAATCTAATAGCTCTTTCGCAAAGCCGCTAGTTCCAAAAATCGCCAGTTTTTTCATTTATAGTTCAATAAAATCATTCTTTTTAAATGCTTTGGTTGCATAAGTCCCCAAAACATCCCAATATTTATTTGGTTCTAAGACAACCTTACCAGCACGTTTGGTTGTAATATTTTCTTCTGTAAACAGTTCACCTTCGGCAATCTCTTTACTCGCCACAATACTACGTCGCACTAAGTAATAATTATCGCTTTCTTGCTCTAGCATAAATTTTATGCCATCACCAAGAGCTGCATGGGTTTTATGCAAGATCTCAACATAGCTCTTAAATTCATCAGCTTCCATAGACGCTGCATGGTCTGGTCCAGCCATATTTTTATCAAGCGTTATATGCTTTTCAAAAATCCGAGCACCTAAGCTCAAACTAATGACTGCTGCATATTCATCTAAAGTATGATCAGAATAGCCCGTCGTTAATCCAAAAACATTTTTAATTGTTTCAATCGCACGTAAATTGGTTTGCTCAAATAGTGCTGGATACTGCGTCACACAGTGCAAAATTGATACCTGTTCTTTTAACTTTTTACGAACAGCAAATTTTGAATATGACTCTCTAAATAATTGTTGTGATGGTCTAACCTGAGTACCTTTATCAATCACAAATGCAAAAACAGACAATGCTTGTTCAATATCTCCTAAACTTGCTGTACCGGTCGACAAAATTACATGTTTTCCAGTACATGCCAATTCATATAAAAATGGTAAGTTAGAAATATCTGCCGATGAAACTTTTAAAAATGGTACATCAAGGTCGTCAACCAAAAACCTTAAGCTTTCAGAATCAAAAGGGGTTGAAATAAACGTAATATTTTCTGCATAACAAAAGTCCTGAATCTCTTTTGTTTGCTCATAAGTCAACTCAAGACTTTTCACAAGTTCAAGCTGGCTTTGTGCTGAACCCGTATTTTCTTTCTGGTAAGCAGCCATTTCTGTTTGATCTGAAAGCAGACTATCAGCCTTAAAAGTCTGAAATTTAACCGCATTAGCCCCACATTCTTTTGCTTTTAAAATGAGTTCTTTTGCCAGTTCTACAGAACCATTATGATTCACACCAATTTCAGCAATCACATAAATTTCATTTTCATCAAAGATCATAAAATGGCGCCTTTTTCTTAAAATCTATTGTCTTAATTACTTCTATAATTTTTTGAGAAGTATTTCCGTAGCCCAAAGGAGGATGAACCTGCTCCAGTTCAGATTTTGGAAATTCCTGCGCCTGCTTTAACGCATTCTGAATCTCAATTTGATCAAGTTTTACGTCAATAATCGATTTACAACGTAATCGCCCTTTTTGACGGTCACCAATATTAATCGTAACTATTTGTAATGCAGGCGCTTCTGATAAACCACTAGAAGAATTCCCAACCATTGCAAGTGAGTATTTCAATACACTCAAATAGTTCTGGATACCAAAACTCTTGACCAAAAGTACACGGTCTGGCATTTCTGCTTTTAATGCCAACATCGCTTTTACAATTTCTGTATTTCCATTGTCCGCATTTGGGTAACTAAAAACAAAATTGAGGTTCTCTTGAGCCCTTAATGCCTTAAACAATGGTGTTACATCTTCATCATTTAAGTTGGTTTCAGGGTGGTAGGTGATTAAAATATAAGGCTGTGCGAAATTAAAGTCATAGATTTTATTTAATTCGTCTAGGGTTCTAAATTGCGTGCGCTGAATATGATCAAGCCCCACGGCACCTACATTAAAGACTTTTGTTGGCTGCTCACCAAGTTGAATAATTCGCTTTTGATATGGTTCAGCGGCAGCAAAATGAATCGTTGCCATTTTTGTAATTGCATGACGGATTGATTCGTCATAAGCGCCTTCTGTAATTTCACCACCATGCAAATGCGCTACAGGAATTTGCATAATCAAGGCAGCTTGCGTCACGGCTAATGCCTCAAAACGATCACCCAAAACCACCAGCAAATCGGGTTGCATACGGCGCAATGCATCTGCAAAACCGAGCAACCCCACTCCCATAGACTTCACAACAGCACTTGGAGTGTCTGAAGATAGTAACATTTCCACCGATTCTGTAATTTCAAAACCATCATTAACAATGGTTTTCCACGTTTCTCCATGCTCAGGAGAATAATGCATTGCCGTGGCTAAAATCTGTAGCTCAAGGTCTGGATCACTTTGTATATCTTTCATTAACCAATACAGCAACCCATATTCTGCTCGGGTTCCTGTAAATACGGCTATTTTTTTCATCTCAAAACTCCAAAGGAACAGAGCTTGGGATATTGACAACGCGCTCTTCTAACCAATTTGAATGTGTTAAATGATCTTGTAACGCATTCTTGTACATTGGTAATTTGGTCATTAATGTCCAAATTGGACGAGTCATTACTTTACTTTCGTTAGTACTGTGCAATACCTGATCTCGATGCGCTTTATTTTCACAAATAATCGCATTTAACCAATAGTTTGAATGACAGTCTTGAGGTTCTACAAAAAATTGAGTATCTGAGTCTTTAAAAAACTCTAAATAGTGCTGAGCAAGGTTTCTTTTTTTATCAAGGAAATCATTTAAGTTTTCCATTTGAGCACAGCCTAACGCAGCATTTAAATTTGGCATACGATAGTTAAATCCGTTCTCATCATGATAAAACTCATAGGGATGAGGAATTTTTGCAGTGGTCGTAATATGTTTTGTTTTGATACCAAGCTGTTCATCTTGACATAAAACCATTCCACCACCACCCGTGGTGATAACTTTATTACCGTTAAAACTTAATGCTGAAATTGGACCTAAAGTCCCTGTATGCTGACCTTTATAATATGAGCCTAAACTCTCCGCAGCATCTTCCACCAATGTTAAATGCCATTTTTGACATACAACCATTAACTCATCCAATTCTACAGGATGACCAAATGTATGCATTGGTACAACTGCCGAGATTCTCTGATTTGTTGCTTTGTGACGACACTCACCCAAATCATTAATATAAGCATGTTCTTCTAAATATTGTGCTAATGCAGCAGGACATAAGCCCATCGTTTTTAAGGAAACATCAACAAACAATGGTTCTGCACCGATGTAGGAAAGTGCATTGCATGTTGCGACAAAAGTTAATGCTTGTGTTACTACAAGATCGTCTCGCTTAACGCCTGCCATCAGCAATGCAACATGAAGTGCAGCAGTGCCATTCACCGTAGCTACAGCACGCTTAGCTCCTGTGAAATTTTGCATTTTTTCTTCAAACTCAGTAACAAATGCGCCAACACTTGATACAAATGTACTTTCTATTGTGTCTAATACGTACTGTTTTTCATTTCCAATAAAACGGGGTTCATGCAGTGGAATGAATTGATCCGTTTTATAAATATCACGTACAAATTGATTAAATTTTGCAATTTCCACTACATTTTCCCATCTAAATATAGACCAGTTTCTTTATGACCAAAGTTAGGCATCATATAGTTAAACAAATCAACTATTTCTTCTTTGTTCCATTGTTTTGCTTCTAACATTGCACTGATTTTATTTTCGAAAGTCTGTAATTTATCTTCTTCAATATTTAGTGCATTTTTAATTACGCCTAAATTGTTAAAACGCTGCATATCCAGAACTTCATGATCTGTGAAAAATTCTTCAAAATCTTTTTCACCAGTCGTCGTGCTACCAGCAAATAAACATGGCCACTTACCTTGTTTTGGTAAAGTCTTAATTAATTCTCGTGCTTCATCTTCAGTCTCACAAAGATGTGGTTCATAACCCAAATGCTTTAAATATTTCACTGCAATATCAGCAAAAGTAATGAGGTGTAAATGTTCACTTAATTTTGGGAAGAAAATATCTCTGTTTTCACCCAATAAACATGACATTAAACAAAGTTCACCCGATTCTTTAGGAGTCACAAAATAACGTCGAATATCGTTTGGAGCGGCAATTGGTTGTTGTTTTTGAATACGTTGATTAAAGCCATGCAGTAATGAACCATCCGAAAATGCCACATTCGCAAATCGTGCTGTCGAGATGTCAATATATTGACTTTGACGCATTAAAAACATTTCCATAATCCGTTTTGAGCCACCCATCATATTGACGGGGTTAGCGGCCTTATCGGTAGAAACACAGAAGTATTTTTTTACGCCTTTTTCTATAGACTGTTGAATTGTTTTTTCAGTATTTAAAATATTGACATGAATCATTCGCATTAAAGTATAAGGATCTTTTTCACTACGAACATGCTTTAACGCAGATAAATTTAATACATAATCAAATTTTCCGTCATTCTGAATAAATGCATCATACTCATCAGATCCAATGTCTAATGCAAAAGTTTGAAAGTCACCCTCAATGTAACCAAATGAACTACGAATATCTCGCACAACCTCAGTTAAATTGTTTTCAGAGATATCAACAACATGTAACTTTAATGGGTTTCTTTTAAAAATTTCTTTAACTACAGCTTGACCTATAGATCCCGCACCGCCAAGGACTAAAAATTTTGAAGATGAAACAATATTTTTTAATTTTTCATCCCATAATTGAATATCATCAATAAAAAGTTCTTGCTTACGACCAATTAATTCTAATTGAATATCAACTGACATTATTTAAAACCCTACTTCCTAAAGTCTAATATTAGATTCTTCTTTATCTAATATATATTTCAAATCGTATAAGACATGATTCTGTTTACCCAATGCATGCATTTCTTGTGAGGTCATTGCCTTAAATTGATCATGTGCAACTGCAAGAATAATGGCGTCATATTGCCCTGATTCTAAATTTTCAACAGGGGCCAAACCATATTCTTGTTTCACCTCTTCCGGATCAACCCATGGATCATAAATATCCAAATCTAAGTCATAATCTTTGAGTGCATTGACCATATCGATGATTTTACTGTTTCGAATATCTGGACAATTTTCTTTAAAACTCAAACCCATCACTAAGATTTTTGAACCGACAACCTGAATACGCTTCTTCACCATTTCTTTAATGAGTTGTGTCGCTACATATTCACCCATGCGATCATTCAATCGACGTGCGGCTAAAATAATTTCTGGGTGTAATCCAATCGATTGAGCTTTATGGGTTAAATAATACGGATCAACCCCAATACAGTGCCCTCCGACCAAACCTGGACGGAATGGTAAAAAGTTCCATTTGGTTCCAGCAGCCTTAAGGACATCTTCTGTATCAATATCTAATTTATTAAAAATGAGTGCTAACTCATTGATTAACGCAATATTCACATCACGTTGGGTATTTTCAATGACTTTTGCAGCTTCAGCCACTTTAATACTAGGTGCTTTATGTGTACCTGCCTCAACAATTAAATTATAAACCTGATCGACATAGTCAGCAGTTTCAGGCGTAGAGCCTGAAGTAATTTTCAAAATATTAGTCACACGGTGTAACTTGTCACCAGGATTAATGCGTTCTGGGCTATAACCCGCAAAAAAGTCTTGATTAAATTTAAGTCCAGATACTTGCTCTAATACAGGAATACAAACTTCTTCTGTTGCACCAGGATAAACGGTTGATTCATAAACAACGATATCGCCTTTTTTTAATACTTTCCCGATACTTTGGGATGCTTTAATTAATGGTGTTAAATCAGGTTGTTTAAAGTCATCAATTGGCGTTGGTACGGTTACAATAAAAAAATTGCAGTGTTTTAAATCTTGTAATTCTGCGGAATAGCTTAATTGCGTTGCAGCCAATAGTTCATCAGGAGTGACTTCTAGCGTATGGTCTTGCATACTTTTTAATTCATCAATTCGTTTCTGATGAATATCGAACCCCACAACAGGGACTTTTTTCCCAAACTCTACCGCCAATGGCAACCCCACATACCCCAGACCAATAATGGCTATTTTTAACTCTGAATTCTGCAACATGTGTTTGCCTTGATGCCCGTGCTCATTGACTTTGGAATAAATTAAATGCCATTTTATCGGCTTTTGGCTAATATAACAGAAATACATTTTGTCTTAACGCAAATGCGTATAAATAAATTATACAATTTGTTATAGTTAGCTAAATTTTGAATAGATACACTCAATCTCATCCAAAGATTGAAATATTTTTATAATAGGGTTCAGAGTGAAATTTCTACAATATATTGGCCTTTTGGGGTTCACACTCAGCACTGTCGGTTGTGCTCTAGCGCCCGGCCTACAAACATATGATTTACCTGAACAAGGAATCTATCAAACCGAACTTGGAAGTTCTGTAAATGTTATCCAGTTAAACCAAAACACTTTGCGTCATTTACAGCAAAACCAAAATACTGATATACAAGATATTTCACGTTTATTTCGCCATTCTCAACTTAACTACAAACTTAGTCCTGGCGACATTCTGTCTATCTATTTATGGGCTTATCCTGAAATTACGCCACCTGTAAGTAATGCTAACAATGATCAATCGATTCAAGCCAACGGTTTCCAAATTGATCAAACAGGATATATTCAATTCCCAATTATTGGACGCTACAAAGCAGCAGGGAAGTCACTTGCCCAAGTCAATCAGGAACTGCGCAGCCAACTTTCTCGCTATTTAAAAACACCTGACGTGATTGCACGTGTCCTGTCTTATCAAGGGCAGCGTTACTCTGTACAAGGCAATGTCATGAAAGGCGGGCAATTCTTCCTGAGTGATCAACCTGTGAGTGTCTATAC